>NZ_JAAHIE010000048.1:0-26599 GCF_010671945.1 Moorena sp. SIO4E2 | reverse complement strand
GAAGCAGCAGCGGGCATAGCGGGGTTAATCAAAGTAGTATTGCAGTTGCAACATCAACAGATTGCCCCCCATCTTCATTTTGATCAGCCCAATCCTTATATTAATTGGGAGCAATTACCTGTATTAGTGCCGACTGATGGTACTCCTTGGGAGATAGAAGATAAACCTCGTCTAGCTGGCCTTAGTTCCTTTGGTTTCAGTGGCACTAATGCCCATGTCATCGTAGAAGAAGCCCCAAGTTCAGTTAACAATGAGCACTTATCAGATACCAGTAGGGAACGTCCTGTTCATCTATTAACCCTATCGACTAAAGATGATTTGGCTTTGTGGGAACTGGTGCAGAAGTATCAAGAATTTTTAGAGAAAAATGGCACTGCTAATCTGGCAGATATCTGTTTTACTGCTAATACAGGGCGCTCCCACTTCCAGCATCGATTAGCAATTATCGCCTCTAATCAGGAGGACTTAGCTGAAAAACTGGCAAAGGCGAGAGCAACAGAGGATGTTTCCTCTGTATTTACCGGAATTATCCCCAGTAGTAACAGTTCACCCAAAATTGCGTTGTTGTTTACGGGTCAAGGTTCCCAGTATGTCAACATGGGCAGACAACTCTATGACACTGAGCCAATCTTCCGTCAAACCTTAGACCAGTGTCACCAAATCCTACAGTCCTATTTAGAAAAACCGCTCAAGGAAGTTATTTATCCTCAACAGCCTCAAGACATAAACACTTCAGATATTAACCAAACTACTTATACTCAACCAGCCCTATTTGCCATTGAATATGCCCTGTTTAAGTTATGGCAATCCTGGGGCATAAACCCAGATGTAGTCATGGGGCATAGTGTCGGAGAATATGTAGCAGCAACAGTAGCAGGAATTTTTAGTTTAGAAGACGGTCTCAAACTAATTGCCACCCGGGGAAGGTTGATGCAACAGTTGCCCTGTGAGGGTGAGATGGTTTCGGTGATGGCATCGGAGTCAAAAGTGCGTGATTTGCTCAAGACCTACACACAGAAAGTAGCGATTGCTGCGATTAATGGACCATTAAGTGTAGTAATTTCTGGAGCCAGTGAAGACATTGGTGTTATTTGTGACAAATTAGAAGCTGAGGGAATCAAGACCAAAAGGTTGCAGGTATCTCACGCTTTCCATTCACCGTTGATGGAACCGATGTTGGCAGAATTTGAAGCAGTAGCCCATCAAATCACCTACCATCAACCGACTATTCCACTAATATCAAATATTACAGGAGTGCGAGCCGACAAGAGCATTGCCACAGCCAACTATTGGGTAAATCATGTGTTAGAACCAGTCAGGTTTGCCCAAAGTATGGAGACCTTGCACCAAAAAGGGTATGAAATATTCCTAGAAATCGGACCGAAACCAATTTTATTAGGCATGGGGCGGCAGTGTCTCCCAGAAGAGTTTGGTGTGTGGTTACCGTCGTTACGTCCGGAAGTAGATGAATGGCAGTTGATGCTGTCTAGTTTGGCACAGTTATATGTAGCCGGAGTCAAGGTAGATTGGTCAGGGTTTGACCGAGATTATAGCCGTAATAAAGTAGTATTGCCGACTTATCCATTCCAACGGGAACGGTATTGGGTAGAAACCCAAAATGGCTACCAACAGCAACAGCATTGGTCAAAAGAAAAAAATCTGCACCCATTACTAGGAGAACAACTCAACCTAGCCGGAATAGAGAATCAACATCGTTTTCAATCATACTTAAGGGCAGAATCCCCAGGCTACCTAAACCACCACCAAGTATTTGAAAAAGTGCTATTTCCAGCCACAGGCTACCTAGAAATGGCAGCAACAGCCGCTAAAATTCTGTTCAACAAAGCCGAAGTAGAAGTAGCAGATGTAGCCATAGTAAGAGGGTTAATCCTACCAGAAACAGAAATTTTGACAATACAAACAGTAGTCAGCCCCTTAGAAAACAACAGCTATAAGTTCGAGATATTTAGCACATCCATTGCTGAAAATAAACAGACACCCCAATGGCTGTTGCACAGCGAAGGAAAGATCTACACCGAGCCGACTACCAACCGCAAAGGCAAAATCGACCTAGAGAAATACAAAACAGAGTGTAGTCAAGCCATAGACATCAAACAACATTATCAACAATGTCTCGAAAGAGGGATTAACTACGGCAGCAGTTTCCAAGGAATAAAACAGTTGTGGAAAGGTCAAAGGAAAGCCCTAGGGCAAATAGGCTTACCAGAGGAATTAACAGCACAAGTAACAGACTATCAGATACATCCAGCCCTATTAGATGCAGCTCTACAAATCCTAGGTCATGCCCTAGACAAAACCGAAACCGACCAGACCTATCTGCCAGTAGGGATAGAAAAATTGAAACTGTATCGTCAGACAATAAGCCAGGTATGGGCGATCGCAGAAATACCAGAAACTAGCTTAACCGCAGACATTTTGCTGGTAGACAACCAGGGCACGATACTAGCCGAGCTAGAGGGATTAAGGGTAAGGGCAACCACAGCCAATGCTCTGTTGAGAAGTCTGCAACCAGATATCAGCCATTGGTATTATCAAATCAACTGGCAAGCTCAAGCCTTACCATCAACGACCCCATCACCAGCAGCAACCAGTAAATGGTTAGTATTGGCAGAAGATACTCACCTAGTAGAAGCACTAGAACACAAAGGTCACGAGTGCATCAGAGTATCAGCAGGACAGACCTATGAGCAACTAAGTCCACAACACTATCAAATCAATCCCACCAGTGCTGAACAATTCCAACAACTGCTAGAAGAAAACCCAGGGATGACAAGGGTGGTGCATCTGTGGAGTGTGCCGGAACTCGTTGGCAAAGACCACCTAGAATTAGAGACAATTCTGGCCCAAAGTTGTGCCGCAACGCTGCATTTGGTGCAAGCAATCGTCAACAGCAAACCGGAAAAAATCCCGCAGCTGTGGTTAGTCACCCAAGGAACTCAGAGGGTCAACTCAGACCAAGAAGTAATCAACCCCGAGTATGGAAGCTTATGGGGACTAGGACGAGTCATAGCCCAAGAACACCCAGAATTAGGCTGTAAACGCCTCGACTGTGACCCAGAATTGCCGATTACTCAAAACCTAGAAGCCCTAGTCACAGAGCTGTTATCAGAAGATGTAGAAGACCAAATCGCCATACGTCAGGGCAGTCGTTATGTAGCCAGACTTGGACAAAAAAACCACAAACAGGCCATCACCTCAGCCGACCAACCAGTGCAATTAAAACTGCCAGAATACGGAGTGATCGACAATCTCAACTGGCAACCAATGCAGCGGCGTGTTCCAAAAGCTATGGAAGTAGAAATCGAAGTAGCTGCAGTGGGACTAAACTTTCGAGACGTGCTCAACGCCCTAGGATTGCTCAAAGACTACTACGCCTCCCATCTAGGCATCAGCAGTGCACAGCAACTGACTTTTGGTTTTGAATGTGCTGGTAAAATCAGTGCCGTAGGAGCACAAGTCTCACAGTGGCAAGTAGGAGACGAAGTCATAGCCACCATGCTCCACGACGGCTTCAGCAGTTTCATCACCGCCCCAGTAGAGCATGTGATGCCAAAGCCCAAACAAATGAGTTTTGCAGAAGCAGCCACCCTACCCCTGACATTCCTCACCGCCTACTACGGGTTGCATAACTTAGCCAAAATTCAACCAGGAGAGCGAGTATTAATTCATGCAGCAGCAGGAGGTGTCGGACAAGCCGCAGTGCAAATCGCCCAAGGAGCAGGGGCAGAAATATGGGCTACAGCCAGTCCGAGTAAATGGGAATTTCTCAAATCCCTGGGCATTAAGCACGTCATGAACTCCCGCACCCTAGAGTTTGCCGGGGAAATCCTGGAGCACACTGCTGGAGTTGGAGTAGATGTAGTCCTTAATAGCCTCAACGGAGAGTACATTCCCAAAAGCTTAGAAGTATTAGCTCCAACAGGCAGATTTGTCGAAATCGGCAAAATTCGGATTTGGGACCAACAGCAAGTCAAGGAAAAACGACCAGATGTTAGCTACTACCCCTTTGATTTAGGAGAAGTAGTCCAACAAAAACCAGGTGTAATGGCTCAACTGTCGGAGGAATTAACTCAACGATGGGAGCAAGGAAAACTCAAAGCCTTACCTTATAAAGTATTCCCCAGTACAGAAATAGCAGCAGCCTTCCGGTATCTGCAGCAGGCCAAGCATATAGGGAAGGTAGTTGTGGAGATGCCACAAGCCACAGGTCAGCCAAACTCCATCAAACCAGAAGCCAGTTATTTAATTACCGGAGGATTAGGAGCCTTAGGGTTGGAAGTAGCCCAATGGATGGTCACTCAAGGAGCGAAGCATCTAGCCTTAATGGGGCGTCGGGCTCCGAATCCAACCGCACAAAAAGTAATAGAGGAGTTAGAAACAGCTGGAGCCCATGTCAGTGTATTATTAGGAGATATTTCCAATCAAGAGGATGTAGCCTTGACACTACAGGAAATATCAGCATCATTACCCCCACTCAAAGGGGTGATTCATGCAGCTGGGGTATTGGATGACGGGTTAGTGCAAAACATGAATTGGCAGCAGTTTACCAAAGTGATGGCACCAAAGGTGGCAGGAACTTGGTATTTGCATCAACTGACCCAGGATTTACCCTTAGATTTCTTTGTCTGTTTCTCGTCGATGGCTTCGATGTTGGGTTCACCAGGTCAAGGAAACTATGCCGCCGCTAATGGTTTTATGGATGCAGTAGCTCACTATCGTCGAGGGCAGGGATTACCAGGATTGAGTATTAACTGGGGAGCATGGGCAGCAGGAGGCATGGCCGCTCGTTTAGATAGTTTTAATCAGCAGCGGCTTGATCGGAGTGGCATGATTGCCATCAAACCAGAACAGGGAATGCAGGCATTGGGGTCATTGTTATCGGAGTCCCAAAGCCAAGTGGGGGTGTTCCCGGTTAATTGGTCAAGGTTTGTCAGCCAACTACCGGGTGGGCAAAAGATGCCATTTTTGTCCGCTTTGATTTCCACTGAGCCATCATTAACCCAAAAGTCGGCATTTAGGGAACAACTAGAAGCAGCAGCCGTTTCAGAACGTCAGGAGTTATTAACAACTCAGATTCGCTCGGTGATCGCCAAAACCTTAGGCTGGACAGATGCACAAAAGATTGGAATGCGACAGCCTTTGTTTGAATTAGGCTTAGATTCTTTGATGGCCGTGGAATTAAAAAATCGCTTGGAGTCAAGTTTAGAAGCAAGCTTAAGTTCAACACTGTTATTTGATTATCCTATGGTAGAAGCACTGGTAGAGTATTTAACCAATGATGTCATTCCTCTAGATTTCTTTGATGAAACAGAAAAGAAATTAAAGGAGGAAGATGTTCCTGGGGAGCACTCATCCCAGTTATCAGATGTCACCCAACTCTCAGAAACTGAACTAGAAGCATCAGTTCTTGAAGAAATTGAAGCATTAGAAAAATTAATCTAATACAACATTAGAATTTACAAAATATAATGCTATACTGGAAGACATAATGATCATAAAAAAAGAATCAGAACAACCACTATCCCCCTTACAAAAAGCACTTATAGCCCTTAAAGATGCACGCTCAAAATTAGAAAAATACGAAGCTCAAAGCAAGGAACCCATAGCGATAATTGGCATGAGTTGTCGCTTCCCTGGTGGAGTCAACTCTCCTGAAGCATTCTGGCAACTACTCCATGATGGAGTAGATGCGATCGCAGAAGTACCATTAGCGCGATGGAACATTGATGACTACTATGACCCTTCTCCAGATGCTCCAGGTAAACTTTATACCCGCGATGGTGGTTTTATCTCACACATAGATCGCTTCGATGCCCCATTTTTTGGGATTTCACCCCGAGAAGCTCAAAGCTTAGACCCCCAACAACGCCTCTTGCTAGAAGTAAGTTGGGAAGCAATAGAAAGGGCTAACATCGTCCCGGATAAATTGTTTAATAGTCTGACAGGAGTATTTATTGGCATTGGTAGTAACGATTACTTAAATCAGCTGGCCACCTGTGAGATGCCACAGGCTTATTGGGGGACAGGTAATGTGCCTTCTGCTGCTACAGGTCGTTTATCATACATATTGGGACTGACAGGACCTAATCTGGCAGTAGAAACCGCTTGCTCTTCCTCCTTAGTATCTGTGCATCTAGCTTGTCAGAGCCTCAGACAGCGAGAATGCCATATGGCTTTAGCTGGTGGTGTGAATCTACTCCTATCTCCTGAGTTGAGTATTGTTTTCTCTAAAGCCAAAATGTTATCTCCCGATGGTCGTTGTAAGACGTTTGATGCTTCGGCTAATGGTTACGTCCGTGGAGAAGGATGCGGAATAATTGTTTTGAAGCGACTTTCAGACGCTGTAGCCAATCAGGATAATATTCTGGCAGTAATTCGTGGAACTGCTGTTAATCAAGACGGACCAAGTGGTGGATTGACAGTACCTAATGGCCCGTCTCAAGTAGCTGTGATCCGTCAAGCCCTCGAAAATGGGGGAGTAGACCCAGCAAGTGTTAGTTATATTGAAGCTCATGGGACAGGAACTTCTTTGGGAGACCCGATTGAAGTCAAAGCCATAGGAACAGTATTTGGAAAAACTCACTCTCAAGAAAACCCCTTAAGTGTTGGGACAGTTAAAACTAACATAGGTCACTTAGAAGTAGCAGCAGGAATTGCCGGTTTGATGAAGGTAGTCCTGCAACTGCAACAGCAAAAAATAGCAGCATCACTGCATTTTAACCAGCCTAATCCTTATATTAATTGGTCGGACTTACCAGTAGAAGTATCGACCCAGCTGACCCCTTGGCAAAGGAATGGGAAAAGTCGCCTCGCTGGAGTAAGTTCCTTTGGTTTTAGTGGTACAAATGCTCATGCCATTTTAGAAGAAGCTCCAATTCAAGTCAGAAGTCAGAAGTCAGAAGTCGGAAGTGAAGAAGATTTAGAACGTCCAATTCATATATTAACTCTATCAGCTAAAACCGAAACAGCTTTTGATGAGTTGGTCAGTAGTTATCAAAATTATCTAAAAACTCATCCCAAATTAGGTGTGGCCGATCTATGTTATACTGCCAACACTGGACGTACTCACTTCAAGCACAGACTAGCGGTTGTCGCCTCAAACCAACACGAATTAGTCACAAAACTTCGACAGCACCAACAAGGAGAACAAGTAGCAGGAATCAGTTCAGGAGAACTGTCCAACAAGACCACAGCATCGAAAATTGCGTTGTTATTCACAGGTCAAGGTTCCCAATACATCAACATGGGAAGGCAACTCTATGAACAAGCACCGACTTTCCGTCAAGCCTTAGATCAATGTGAGCAAATCTTACAGCAGTATCTGGAATCTCCACTCAATCAAGTTCTCTATCCTCAACACCCACAGCATTCAAGCTCCTCTGTACTAGACCAAACTGCTTATACCCAACCGGCTCTGTTTGCTATAGAATATGCTCTGTTTAAGTTATGGCAATCATGGGGCATAAACCCAGATGCAGTGATGGGTCACAGTGTCGGAGAATATGTAGCAGCTTGTGTGGCAGAGGTTTTTAGTCTGGAGGACGGTCTGAAATTAATCGCCATGCGGGGCAGGTTGATGCAACAGTTACCCTCTGGTGGTGAAATGGTATCTGTAATGGCATCAGAATCTCAGGTAACAGAGGCTATAGGCGAGTATAGTTCACAAGTGACAATAGCAGCGATTAATGGACCAGAAAGTATGGTGATTTCTGGTGAAAGTGAAGCGATCGCAACCATTTGCAGTAAGTTAGAAGCAATGGGAGTTAAGACCAAACATTTACAGGTGTCCCATGCTTTTCATTGCCCGTTAATGGAGCCAATGTTGGCAGAGTTTGAAGCAGTAGCTCAAGAAGTCACCTATAGTCAGCCTCGGATACCACTCATTTCTAATGTTACTGGTCAAAAGGTGAGTTCAGAAATAACTACTGCTAAATATTGGGTGAATCATGTCCGACAACCAGTGAAGTTTGCCCAGAGTATGAAAACTCTGGATGAGGAAGGTTATAAGGTATTCTTGGAAGTGGGACCCAAACCAATATTGTTAGGAATGGGAAGGCAATGTTTAACAGAAGATGTGGGAGAATGGTTGCCATCATTGCGTCCAGGAGTGGATGAGTGGCAACAAATGCTCTATAGCTTAGGACAATTGTATGTAAAAGGAGCCAAAATAGATTGGTCAAGGTTTGACTCTGACTATAGTCGTCAGAAAGTAGCATTGCCGACTTATCCATTCCAACGGGAACGTTATTGGATAGAAACCAACAACAACTTCTGGCCTAAACAGAAATTTTCAAAAGGGGAAAACCTCCATCCCCTATTAGGTCAAAAGCTAAATTGTGCAGGGGAACAACAAATATTTGCATCACAAATAGGAGAAAAATCACCCAATTATCTCAGCCATCACCGAGTATTTAATCAAGCACTATTTCCCACAACCGGCTACCTAGAAATAGCAATAGCAGCAGGAAATCATCAATTAAAAACACCCCAGATAGTAGTAGAAGACCTAACCATAGGTAGAGGATGGATACTACCAGCAGGAGAATTGACAAATGCCCAAACCATACTCACCCCAACAGACAACCAAAGCTACAAGTTTAAAATATTTTCTCAACTTGAAGAAGAAGAGTGGAGACTCCATAGCACAGGAAAAATCAGAAAAGAGTCAACCCCCGCTACTCAGACAAAAATTGACATAGAAAAATACAAGAGTGAATGTAATCAAGCAATAGAAGTCAAACAACATTATCAAAAATGTCAACAATTGGGGATAGACTACGGAAATAGCTTCCAAGGCATTCAAGAATTGTGGTCGGGTTCAAACCAAGCACTAGCTTATATCAAACTACCCGAAGAATTGATAACAGAAACAGGGGAGTATAATTTCCATCCAGCACTATTAGATGCAGCCTTTCAAGTAATATCTCATGCACTGCCAGAAACGGATAGTGATAAAACTTATCTGCCAGTAGGAATAGAAGAATTCAAACTATATAAGAATCCCGGGCTAAGTTTATGGGCTTACGCATCAGTAACCAGTCCCGAAGTGAAAACTCCAGAAAGTTTAACGACTATTGTCACCATAGTAACTCCTTCAGGAGAAATAATTGCCAACCTCAAAGGTTTACAACTCAAACTAGCAACAAAACAGACTCTACTGGGAACAGAAACCGAATCAATAACAGATTGGTTGTATGAAGTAGAGTGGATAAACAAAGGTATTTTCGGTAAACTACTACCACCATATTTCCTGATACCTCCTGTAGAAATTAGCCAAAAATTAACTCCCAGTCTAACAGAATTAGTAACTCAAGTAGATAATGCTCGTACCTCAGAAATTGGCAGGAGCTTAGAAGAATTAAGCGTAGATTATATAGTGCAAGCCTTGGGGTCAATGGGTTGGTCATACCAGCCAACAGAGAGCTTCGACTTGGAGGCAGCAGTCCAACGTTTAGCCATAGTTCCGAGCCAACGACGACTGTTCCAGCGTTTGCTAGAAATCTTAGCAGAAGTAGGAATACTCCAGTGCCAGCAACAACGGTGGCAGGTGCAACAAACCTTAGAGAAAGTCAACCCGACTCAACAAAGCCAGAGTTTACTGAGTCAATATCCACAGGAAACAGCAACATTGACATTATTAGACCGTTGTGCATCTCAACTAGCGGTCGTACTAAGAGGAGCAATAGACCCAGTACAATTGGTGTTCCCTCAAGGAGATTTAACCACAGCAACCCAACTGTATCAAGACTCAAGTGTAGCGAAAGTGATGAACACGATCGTGCAAAAAACCATCACTCAAGCTATTGAGAAATTACCACCGATCCGAGGGATAAGGTTGTTGGAAATCGGAGCTGGAACAGGAGGGACAACTAGCTATATTCTGCCCCATCTCAATCCCAACCAAACAGAATATATATTTACCGATATTGGGGCATTGTTCACCAGTAAAGCCCAAGAGAAATTCCGGGATTATCGATTCCTGGGCTATCAAACCTTAGATATAGAGGTAGACCCGACCAGCCAAGGATTTGAATCTCATCAATATGATGTAATTATTGCGGCCAATGTCCTCCATGCAACCGCAAGTCTCAAGCAAACCTTATCCCATGTGCGGCAACTGTTGGCACCAGGGGGAATGTTGGTCTTGTATGAAGCAACAACTCGGATTAGGTGGGCGGATTTAATCTTTGGACTATTAGAAGGATGGTGGAAATTCAGTGATTATGAATTACGACCAGACTACCCACTGCTGAGTCGCCAGCAGTGGAAAAAGGTGTTGAGTGAAACAGGTTTTACTCAAGTAGTTACCTTGCCAGAAGTGGAGGGAATGGCAAAAGCTTTGTCAGAGCAAACGGTGATTGTAGCCCAAGCAGCTACCACAACCTTAGAACAAACGAAGGAGACATCGAAAGGTTGGTTGATACTAGCAGACACTCAAGGAATTGCTCAACACTTAGCTAGCCAACTGCGCTCAGTAGGAGACGTTTGTACCTTAGTATTTGCAGGAGAGAGCTATCAACAGCTTGCCCCGGAAGAATTTACCATTAACCCCGACAACCTCTCAGAATTTGAGCAACTGATAGAGACTCTAGCCGCCAAATCACCATCTTTATCGGGAGTAGTACAATCTTGGACAACCGAAGCAGGGCTAGGTAAAACTATCAACTCTGAGGAATTAGAAAACTTATCTCGGCTAGGGTGCGGCACAACCTTATCTTTGGTACAAGCCTTAGTCAAAGCCGGATTATCTCAATCACCCCGGTTATGGTTAGTGACGAGTGGTGCTCAAGCGGTGCCGTCAAATCATCCGGTCATACCAGGAGTAACTCAATCTTCGGTGTGGGGAATGGGAAAAGTGATTAGCTTGGAACATCCAGAGTTAAACTGTACTCGTATAGATTTAGACCCAGAGGAGACTATAGAGGGTCAAGCTGATGCGCTATTTAAAGAAATTTGGTCGGAGGATAGGGAAGACCAGGTGGCATGGCGTGGAGATGGTCGTTATGTGGCTCGGTTGGTGGGTAGTCGTCATCGGCAACCAGTGGCACAACAGTTGGTGCCATCTCAACCATTCAAACTAGGAAGTTCCGAGAAGGGTAGTTTAGATAACTTAATCCTAGAGCCAGTTACTAGACGTTCGCCAGGAGCAGGGGAAGTAGAAATTAGAGTTAAGGCAACAGGATTGAATTTTCTAGATGTAGTATCTGCATTAGGATTAGTCCCTCAGCAAGTGGATGGAATGTCTCAAAAACACTTAGTAGAGATGGACAGTTTTGGTGGAGAGTGTGCGGGTGAAGTAGTAGCTGTAGGGTCAAAAGTCACAGGCTTTCATATAGGGGATACAGTTATGGCTATGGCTCACGGCAGCTTTAGTCAGTATGTAACTGTTGATGCTACCTATGTAGTTATCAAGCCAGAAAATCTGAGCTTTGAAGAAGCAGCATCTATTCCAGCTAATTTTTTAACAGCTTATTATGCTTTGCATCATGTGGCCAAGATTCAGGCTGGCGATCGCGTTTTAATTCATGCCGCAGCCGGAGGAACAGGGATGGCTGCGGTTCAAATCGCGCAGCAAGCAGGAGCAGAAGTTTTTGCTACCGCCAGTCCTCCCAAATGGGAAGCGCTACGACAGATGGGAGTCAAACACATTATGAATTCCCGGACAGTGGAGTTTGCTGACCAGGTGATGGCAATCACTCAAGGTCAAGGAGTAAATATTGTACTCAACTCTCTGACTTCTGGGGAATTTATTAGCAAGGGTCTCTCAGTAGTAAGTTCTGGTGGTCGGTTTGTGGAAATCTCCAAGCGAGGAGTCTGGGATTCAAGCCAAGTAGCAGCAGTCAGACCTGATGTATCTTATTTTGTAGTGGATTTAGTCAAAGAATCAATAGAGCAACCGGGATTAATCAATTCTATGTTGCAAGGGTTGAAAGATAAGTTGAGCAACGGTTTACTACAACCACCACCAGTGAAGGTATTTCCCATAGAGAAAGTCATTGATGCCTTCCGTTATATGCAGCAAGCCAAACATATAGGCAAGATTGTGGTGAGTCAAACACAACTTGCTGATGGTACGACTCAAAAGCCTTTAAGTTTCCGTTCTGGAGCTAGCTATTTGATTACAGGAGGTATGGGAGGTTTGGGTTTACTGGTAGCTAATTGGATGGTGTCTAAGGGAGCTAAACATTTGGTATTGTTGGGACGCCGTTCACCGGATGATGCTATTAGGAAAAAAATAACAGAGTTAGAAATGGCTGGCGCTTCCGTGGTAGTGGAAAAAGCCGACGTGTCTGATCTTGAATCAATGACCAGAGTGCTGCACAAGATTGAGCAGTCCAACATACCACTAGCAGGGGTAATTCATTCAGCAGGGATGTTGTCGGATGGAGTGTTACAAAACCAAAGTTGGTCTAGCTTTGAGCAAGTGATGGCACCGAAAGTGCAAGGTGCTTGGCATTTGCATCAATTGACTCAAAATCAACCATTGGACTTTTTTGTGCTGTTTTCTTCGGCAGCATCTCTGTTGGGTTCACCTGGTCAGGGAAATCATTCGGCAGCTAATGGGTTTCTTGATGGGTTAGCCCATTATCGTCGCGGGATGGGATTGTCGGGATTGAGCATTCATTGGGGAGCCGTTGCTCAAGTGGGAGAGGCGGCAGAAAGGGGTGCTGATATGAGGGCATCCAAGCAGGGTATGGGTGTAATTTCTCCAACTCAGGTATTAGAGTCTCTAGAACTACTGATGAGTGGTGAGGATGTAGAAGTAGGAGTGATTCCCCTTGAGTGGTCAGCTTGGCAGGAGAGATTAGCCCAATGGCCTTTCTTGGCAGATTGGCAGGAAACAATCCAAACCACTTCTGAAACGTCTAAGTCAGAATTTCTGTTAAAGCTGGAGGCAACAGAACCTAACGAACGTCGCTCTTTATTAGTAGCTCATGTCCGTCGTCAATTAGCTCTGGTATTAGGAATCAATAATCCCGAATCCATTTCATTAGAGACAGGCTTTTTTGACCTAGGCATGGATTCTTTAAGTTCTGTCGAGTTGAGGAATAAGTTGCAATCCAGTTTAGATTGTTCACTGCCATCTTCTCTGGCTTTTGATTATCCCACGGTAGAGAAACTGGTAGATTATTTAGTTAAAGACTTACTAGCTGAAAAAGAGGAGGTACCAGATGAAAGCGAGCAACTTATCGAAATAGACGATATTGCTAAAAGGCTGGCAGAACAACTAGGAGCCAATTAGGAGGTATTTCAATGAGTAGTACTCAGGTGCAAGAATATGCCAAACTGATGAAAATGGCATCAGACAAGATAGCTAAGTTGGAAGCTGAACTTGATGCACTAAAAAGTAAGGACAAATCAGAACCAATCGCGATCATTGGTATGGGTTGTCGCTTTCCTGGAGGTGCATCTACTCCAGAAGCCTTCTGGGATATTTTACAAAACGGAGTAGATGCGATCACTGAAGTACCACAAGACCGATGGCACCTTGATGATTATTACGACCCAGACCCAGACAGTCCTGGTAAAATATATACTCGCTATGGAGGATTTCTCAACAAACTTCAGGAGTTTGATAACAATTTTTTTGGTATTTCTCCCAAGGAAGCCATCCATCTAGACCCTCAACAGAGATTACTCCTAGAAGTCAGTTGGGAAGCTCTAGAAAATTCAGGCAAAAATCCGCAACAACTCCAAGGAAGCCCAACAGGTGTATTTATTGGTATTTGTGGCAACGACTATACCCAACGTATATTCAGTCAAGGTCCAGAACAATTTGATGCCTATGTAGCTACAGGCAATGCCCACAGTACAGCATCAGGGCGAATTTCCTATATTCTGGGACTAATTGGACCGAATTTGGCAGTAGACACAGCTTGCTCCTCTTCATTAGTAAGTATCCATTTGGCCTGTTCGAGTTTAAGGAATCAAGAATGTAATCTAGCCTTGGCTGGAGGGGTCAATCTCTTGCTATCTCAGGAATTTAGCATCAACTTTTCTAAGGCTCGTATGTTATCCTTTGATGGTCGGTGCAAGACTTTTGATACTTCTGCTGATGGCTTTGTCCGTGGTGAAGGATGCGGTATTGTTGTACTCAAACGTTTATCAGATGCAGTAGCAGACCAGGACAATATTCTGGCAGTAATTCGGGGCAGTGCCATCAATCAAGATGGTGATACTAGTGGTTTAACGGTTCCTAATGGACCTTCTCAACAATCAGTCATCCGTCAAGCTTTGGCAAACGGGGAAGTAGACCCAACAAGTGTTAGTTATCTTGAAGCTCATGGTACAGGAACTGCTTTGGGGGACCCCATTGAAGTCGAAGCCATAGGAACGGTATTTGGCCAAACCCACTCTGTTGAACAGCCATTAATCATTGGTTCGGTTAAGACGAACATTGGTCACACCGAAGGAGCGGCAGGAATAGCAGGTTTGCTCAAGTTAGTCCTGCAACTGCAACATCAACAAATAGCACCATCACTACATTTTAACCAACCTAATCCTTATATTAATTGGTCTCAATTACCAGTAAAGGTCTCGACTCAGCTCACCCCTTGGCAAACAAATGGTAAAAGTCGCATAGCTGGGGTTAGTTCTTTTGGTTTTAGTGGCACCAATGCTCATATAGTTTTAGAAGAAGCTCCTGCAGAAGTCAGAAGTCAGAAGTCAGAAGTCGGAAGTGAGGATATTGCCGAACGTCCAATTCATATATTAACTCTATCGGCAAAAACAGAAAAAGCTTTAGAAGATTTAGTCAGTAATTATCAAAAGCATTTAGAAACTTATCCAGATTTTGCTGTGGCAGATGTATGTTACACGGCCAATACAGGAAGGAAACATTTTAAGAATCGACTAGCAGTTATTGCTTCTGACCAAAAGGAATTAGCAGAAAAGCTACTTGATCAAAAAACAGGAAAGGAAGTAGTTGGACTATCTTGTGGAGAATTTGATAGTGGTAGCGCAAGTTCTAAGCTAGCTTTCTTATTCACAGGCCAAGGTTCCCAGTATGTGGATATGGGTAAGCAATTGTATGAAACTCAACCAACTTTCCGCCAAGCTTTAGAGCGATGCGACCAAATTCTACAACCCTATCTAGAATATCCCCTATTAGAGGTTATTTTTCCTAAAGATGTACAAAAGTCAACCTCGAATTTGTTAGACCAAACAGGTTATACCCAACCTGCTCTATTTGCGATTGAATATGCTTTGTTCAAGTTATGGGAATCTTGGGGAATTAAACCAACTGTAGTCATGGGTCACAGTGTAGGAGAATATGTGGCAGCAACTGTAGCAGGGGTTTTCAGTTTAGAGGATGGTCTGAAATTAATCGCCATGCGGGGCAGGTTGATGCAACAGTTACCCTCTGGTGGTGAAATGGTATCTGTAATGGCATCAGCATCTCTGGTGACAGAGGCCATAGGAGAATATAGTTCTCAAGTGACAATAGCAGCGATTAATGGACCAGAAAGTATGGTGATTTCTGGTGAAAGTGAAGCGATCGCAACCATTTGCAGTAAGTTAGAAGCAATGGGAGTTAAGACTAAACATTTACAGGTGTCCCATGCTTTTCACTCTCCGTTAATGGAGCCAATGTTGGCAGAGTTTGAAGCAGTAGCTCAAGAAGTCAACTATAGTCAGCCTCGGATACCACTCATTTCTAATGTTACTGGTCAAAAGGTGAGTTCAGAAATTACTACCGCTAAATATTGGGTAAATCATGTCCGACAACCAGTGAAGTTTGCCCAGAGTATGAAAACTCTGGATGAGGAAGGTTATAAGGTATTCTTGGAAGTGGGACCCAAACCAATATTACTGGGGATGGGACGTCAATGTTTACCAGAAGATGTGGCAGTATGGTTACCATCTTTACGTCCTGGAGTAGAAGAATGGCAACAAATGCTCTCAAGTTTAGGACAATTGTATGTAAAAGGAGCCCAAGTAGATTGGTCAGGGTTTGACCGAGATTATACTAATCAGAAAGTAATCTTGCCAACTTATCCATTTCAGCGGGAAAGGTATTGGATTGAAACAGCTAATACTCAAGGTATCTCTACAACAAAACTTCATCCTCTGATTAATCGAAAGTTTCAATCTCCTTTATCAAAAGACATATTTTTTGAATCTGAGTTTAGTACCCACGCCCTACCATTTTTAGCAGACCACCGAATATATGAAAAAGTGGTAGTACCTGGTGCCAGTCACATTTCTCTATTGTTAGCAAGCGCCTCTCTAACATTTTCTGCAACCCAATGTCAACTAGAGGATATTCTATTTCCCCAAGCCTTAGCAATTCCGGAACAAGGATTACGTACTGTTCAGGTAGCTTTTACTCCACAGGATAGTTCATACTCATTTCAAGTAATTAGTTTTGATAGCTCTTCTAGCTCTTCCAATGGTGATAATTCTTGGGCTCTGCATGCTACAGGCAAGATTTACCCTACTATGGAGTCCTCCCAGCAGTCTCTAGAAACCATCAAAGAAATTCAATCTCGTTGTAGTCAAAAAGTTGAAAGCACAGAAATTTACCAGAGTCTATGGGATAGAAAAATTAAATTAGGGGAGAGTTTTAGATGGATAGACCAAGTATGGTTAGGAGAGGGAGAAATTCTGTGTCAAATGAAAGTACCTGAGACAGTGTTAGATGCCCTTAAGTATCAAATACATCCTGCCTTAATTGACTCATGCTTTCAGTCAGTGGCTGCACTTAATCTCAGTCTTGCTGGTGACAAAAATGAAACTTTTGTGCCCTTCAGTATAGAGAAGTTTACTTTTTATCAGCGCCCTGAGAATGGTTCGCTTTGGTGTTATACCCGTGGATTGAAAGAAGGAGCATCAGAGGAAAAACTGCTGAAAGCAGAAATACAATTATTTGACCAAACTGGGGCATTGGTGGCTGAGGTTAATGGTTTTGAGGGAAGGAAAGCGAATCCCAAAGCATTACTAATGACTCTGGATTCAGATTTAAGTGATTGGTTTTATGAAATCAACTGGGAAGCTCAACCCTTAACAAAAGTTTCAAAATCTGATGAAAATGGCTCTGGGAAATGGTTAGTATTTGCACTTACTGATGAATTGGTAGACTCGGTCGGGAAGTATCTACAAGAGAGAGGACAGAACTATATTTGGGTATCCCCAGGTTCAGAGTATCAGCAATTAGATGCTCAACATTATCAAATTAATCCCACTGTAGCTGAACAATTTCTCAAACTGCTCCAAGATAATTCAGATATTAAGGGCATTTTGCATTTATGGGGTATAATAAATGAAGTTGAGGATTTACAAACAGCTCAACAACTTGGTTGTGCAACAGCGTTACATTTAGTGCAAGCCTTAGTTCAAGCTGGATTGACTAATGTAACACCGATGTGGTTAGTTACTCAAGGGACTCAGAGTATATTGGATGAAGCAGAAGTGGTGCAACCCCAACAAGGAACTCTATGGGGACTAGGGCGTGTTATTAGTCTAGAACACCCAGAATTAAAGTGTGGCCGAATAGACTTAGACCCCAAAACGAATGTTTCGGAAATGCTCCCCAGTTTAGTAGATGAAGTATTTTCTAAGAATAATGAAGACCAAATAGCAATTCGTCAGGGAGTCCGTTATGTAGCAAGATTAGTACGACAACAAAAGCCGAAATCGAGCTTAGAAGAAAAATTAGGATTAGAAAATCAACCACTGGAATTGAAGTTGTCTGAATATGGACTGATAGACAACCTCAAGTGGCAAGTAATGCAGCGCCGTCCTCCACAAGGGAATGAAGTAGAAATTCAAGTCAAAGCAGTGGGTTTAAACTTCCGAGATGTACTCAATTCCTTGGGGTTACTGAAAGAATATTATGCTCAGGTATTAGGTATTACTGACGTAGCTCAACTTAACTTTGGCTTAGAATGTGTAGGCGTTATTGCATCTGTGGCAGACAATGTGTCTCAGTGGCAGGTGGGAGATGAGGTGATGGCTTTGGTTCATAATGGGTTCAGTAGCTTTGTCACTACTCCGGCTGAGTTAGTGATGGCTAAACCGAAAAATTTGAGTTTTACGGAAGCAGCTACTTTACCATTGACCTTTGCCACAGCTTACTATGGATTACAACACTTAGCTAAAATTCAGCCAGGAGAGCGAGTATTAATTCATGCTGCTGCTGGTGGTGTAGGGCAAGCGGCAGTTCAAATCGCACTACAGACAGGAGCAGAAGTATTCGCGACTGCGAGTCCTCCTAAGTGGGAGTTTCTCAAGTCTATGGGCATTAAACACATAATGAACTCTCGCACTTTAGAGTTTGCCGATCAAATAATGAGTCTGACTCAGGGAAAAGGTGTAGATATAGTCTTAAATAGTCTAAATGGAGACTTTATTGATAAGAGTTTTGCTGTGTTAGCTACCCAAGGGCGATTTGTAGAAATTGGCAAAATAGGGATTTGGGACAAACAAAAGGTGATGCAGAAGCGACCAGATGCTGATTACTTCCCTTTTGATCTGGGAGAGATAATCCAACAACAACCAGATTTAACTGCCAAAATTTCAGAGGAATTGAACCAGCAGTGTCAGCAAGGAACACTGAAAGCATTATCTTATAAAGTATTTCCTAGTACAGAAGTAAAAGCTGCCTTCCGATATATGCAGCAAGGTAAGCATATAGGAAAAGTCGTAGTTTCTATGGCAAAAACTAGAGATGAGTCAAAATATATCAAACCAGAAGCAAGTTATTTGATTACAGGAGGTTTAGGAGCTTTAGGCTTAGAAGTAGCCCAATGGATGGTGAAAGAGGGAGCAAAACATATAGTATTAACTGGGCGTCGGAGTCCGAATAAAACTGCACAAAAAATCATAGAGGAATTAGAAGCAGCAGGAGCATCAGTCAGTGTTTTGTTAGGGGATATTTCTACTCAAGAGTCTGTCATCAAAATCTTAGAGGGGATATCTGCTTCGTTACCTCCACTTAAAGGAGTGATTCATGCTGCTGGGGTGTTGGATGACGGAGTCTTACAAAAGATGAGCTGGAATAGATTTACAAAAGTTATGGCTCCCAAGGTGTCGGGAACCTGGTATTTACATCAACTGACTCGGGATTTACCTTTAGATTTCTTTGTTTGTTTCTCCTCTATGGCTTCGATGTTGGGGAATTATGGTCAAGGAAACTATGCTGCTGCCAATGCTTTTATGGATGCGATCGCCCACTATCGTCAAGGTCAGGGATTACCAGGATTAAGTATTAACTGGGGAGCATGGGCGACAGCAGGAATGGCAGCTCGTTTAGCAAGGGAACATCAAAATCGAATGCAGAGTAGCGGGGTAGTGGCCATTGACCCCGAATCAGGAATGCAAGCATTAGGTTCATTGTTATCAGGCTCTCAAAGCCAAGTAGGGGTGTTCCCAGTTAATTGGTCTGAGTTTTTTAGGCAGATGCCCGGTGTGCAGAAGATGCCTTTTTTGGAGGCTTTGATTTCCACTGAACCGTCATTCACCAAAAAGTCAGTATTTAGAGAACAATTAGAAGCAGCACCGGTTTCAGAACGTCAACAGTTATTAACCAATAAGATTCGCTCATTGATAGCCAAAACCTTGGGTTGGACAGATGGACAAAAGATAGGAATGCGCCAACCTTTGTTTGATTTAGGATTAGATTCTCTGATGGCTATGGAATTGAGAAATCAAGTGGAGTCAACCTTAGAGACAAGTTTAAGTTCAACACTGTTTTTTGACTATCCTACTGTAGAAAATTTAGTAAATTATCTCTCCATTAAGGTATTCTCGGGAGAGTCAGCAGTTGTTCTTGTTCAGCAAGAATCAGAAGAAGTAAACCAATCAAATTTACAACAAGAAATAGAACAACTATCAGAATCAGAAGCTCAAAATATTTTGCTTCAAGAATTAGAAAATATGAATTTCTAGGAGTAGAATACTTTAAAGATATGGAAAATATTTCGGAATCTCTAAATACGGCAAACTCTTTGTCAGCAACAAAACGGGCACTAATTGCATTAAAGGAAATGCAGTCCGAATTGCAAGCTCTCAAGTCTGCCCAGATTGAGCCAATTGCCATCATTGGCATGAGTTGTCGCTTCCCTGGCGGAGTAGATTCTCCTGAAGCATTCTGGCAATTACTCAATGATGGAGTAGATGCTATCTCTGAAGTACCATTATCACGATGGAACATTAATAACTACTATGACCCCGGCCCAGATGCTCCCGGCAAAATTTCTACCCGCGACGGTGGTTTTATCTCACAAATAGATGGCTTCGATGCCGCATTTTTCGGGATTTCTCCCCGAGAAGCTCAAAGCTTAGACCCTCAACAACGCTTATTACTGGAAGTTAGTTGGGAAGCAATAGAAAGGGCTAACATACTCCCAGAAAAGTTATTAAATAGTCTGACAGGAGTATTCATTGGCATTGGTAATAGCAATTATCAAAGTAAGCTGGCAACCTCTGAGATGCCACAGGCTTATTGGGGTACAGGTAATGCGCCGAGTGCTGCTACAGGTCGTTTATCATACATCTTGGGGCTCACTGGACCTAGTCTGGCAGTAGAAACTGCTTGCTCTTCGTCTTTGGTATCCGTGCATCTGGCTTGTCAGAGTTTGCGACAACGAGAATGTAATCTGGCTTTAGCTGGGGGCGTGAATCTACTCCTTTCTCCAGAGCTTAGTATTATATTCTCTCAAGCCCAAATGTTATCTCCTGATGGTCGCTGCAAGACTTTTGATGCTTCAGCAAATGGTTATGTGCGTGGGGAAGGATGTGGAATAATTGTCTTGAAACGACTCTCTGACGCACTAGCCAATGGGGATAATATTCTGGCAGTGATTCGTGGCACAGCTGTTAATCAAGACGGTCTGAGTGGTGGTTTAACAGTACCTAATGGTCCATCTCAAGAAGCTGTGATTCGCCAAGCCTTAGCAAATGGGGGTGTGGAGCCCGCCAGTGTCAGTTATATTGAAGCTCATGGTACTGGAACTTCCTTGGGAGACCCCATTGAAGTCGGAGCGTTAGGAACGGTATTTGGGAAAACCCACTCCCAAGAGCAACCATTAATCATTGGTACAGTTAAAACTAATATTGGCCATTTAGAGGTAGCAGCAGGAATAGCAGGGTTGATGAAGGTAGTCCTGCAACTACAGCATCAACAAATAGCACCATCACTCCATTTTAACCAGCCTAATCCTTATATTAATTGGTCACAATTACCACTACAAGTCTCGACTCAACTCACCCCTTGGCAAACCAATGGTAAAACTCGTATTGCGGGAGTGAGTTCCTTCAGCTTTAGTGGTACAAATGCTCATATAATCTTAGAAGAAGTACCAAGAGAAGGCAACAGGCAAACCTCCCCTGTGTCCCCCCAAGGATGGAAGGCAACAGGCAACAGTGAAGATTACATAGAACGTTCAGTTCATTTATTAACTCTCTCAGCGAAAACTAAAACTGCTCTTGGTGAGTTAGTCAGTAGTTATCACAATTATCTCCAAACTCATCCCCAATTAGGGGTAGCCGATATTTGCTATACGGCTAACACAGGACGTAACCACTTTAACCACAGACTAGCTGTTGTCACCTCTAACCCAAAAGAATTAGCTGAAAAACTCCAACAGCACCAACAGGGAGAAGAGGTAACCGGAATCTACTCAGGAGCACTATTAAACACCACAACACCTAAAATCGCCTTTTTATTCACAGGACAAGGTTCACAATATGTGAACATGGGCAGGCAGTTGTATCAACAAGCACCAACTTTCCGTGAAGCGATTAACCAATGTGAGCAAATCCTCAGTAGCCTAGAAACTTTCCAGGATAAGTCATTACGAGAAATCCTCTATCCTACAGACACAGATGAGTCCGGTTCATCCCTACTAGACCAAACCGCTTACACTCAACCTGCTCTATTTGCCATAGAATATGCACTATTCAAACTCTGGCAATCCTGGGGAATTAAACCAGATGTGGTCATGGGTCATAGCGTTGGAGAATATGTCGCAGCAACTGTAGCAGGAGTACTGAGTTTAGAAGATGGTTTGAAACTAATTGCTGCTAGGGGCTCTTTGATGCAGAAATTACCTGCTGGTGGAGCAATGGTTTCAGTGATGACCTCAGAGTCGAAAGTGCGAGAGATTTTCAAGGCGATGTCGTTGGAAGAAAAAGTAGCCATAGCAGCCATCAATGGACCCGAAAGTATAGTCATTTCTGGTGAGGAAGAAGCAGTAAGAGCGATCGCAACTCACCTAGAATCAGTCGGCATCAAAACCAAACAACTACAAGTATCCCATGCTTTCCATTCTCCTCTGATGGAACCCATGTTGGCAGAATTTGAAGCAGTAGCAGAAGAAATCAACTACCATGAGCCTAAGATACCACTGATATCAAATGTTACTGGCAAACTGGTGGGAGAGGAGATGACTTCTGGGAAATATTGGGCTCGTCATGTGCGGCAACCAGTGAGGTTTGCCCAGAGTATGATAACTATGCAGGAGGAAGGATATGATTTATTCCTGGAAATTGGACCCAAACCAATTTTATTGGGGATGGGAAGGCAATGTCTACCGGAAGAGGTAGGTGTATGGTTGCCATCATTACGTCCAGGAGTAGATGAATGGCAGCAAATGTTGGATAGTTTAGGAAAACTGTATGTACAAGGAGCCAAAGTAGATTGGTCAGGATTTGACCAAAACTATAACCGTGAGAAAGTAGTATTACCAACCTATCCTTTCCAACGAGAACGATATTGGCCAGAGAGCAAGCGGAAGTTTCAGACACAGCAAGTTGATGGGGAAAAAGTTTTACATCCCTTACTAGGTATCAAACTACAAGTAGCAGCTTTAAAAAATCAATTTTGTTTTGAATCTTTACTAGCCGGAGATCGACCAGCTTACCTCAAGCACCATGAAGTGTTTAGCCAAGTCCTGTTTCCAGCCACAGGGTACTTAGAAATAGCCTTGGCAGCGGGAGTGAATTTGTCCAAATCTCAGCATGTGGTGTTAGAAGATGTAATTATTGGGCGAGGGCTGATTCTACAAGAAATTGACTTAACAACAGTCCAAACCATCCTCACACCCTTAGAAAACGGCTCTTATAAGTTTGAGATTTTTAGTTATAAAAATCAGGAAAATCAAGATACGCCATTGTGGATACTCCACACAGAAGGGCAAATCAGAGCTGATTCACAGGAAAGCACACTGAGAGCTATAGACCGGGCAAAATACCAAGCAGAGTGTACTCAGCCAATAAAAGTCCAAGAACATTATCAAAAATTTCGGCAACTGGGGCTGAATTACGGAGTTAGTTTCCAAGGAGTTCAACAATTGTGGTTGGGTTCACACCAAGCCTTGGCACAGATTAAGTTACCCGAAGCCTTGACAAAAGAAATCACCAACTATCAATTCCATCCCGCATTGTTAGATGCAGCTTTGCAAGTAGCTGGTCAGGCTCTACCACAAACAAATAACAACACTTATCTGCCAGTAGGAATAGAGCAGTTAAAAATATATGCTCCTCCAGAGAAAAGTCTCTGGGTGTATGCATCGGTGAGTGAATTCATAGAAGATCAAAAAATCCTAACTGCTCAACTGACTGTAGCGAGTCTAGAAGGAGAAATCATTGCCACAATTAAAGGCTTACAACTAAAACTTGCCACTCAAGAGACCCCACTAGAAGTAAAATCAATAACTAATTGCCTGTATGAAGTAGAATGGAGAGCTAAAGGTCGCTTAGGTCAGTTACTACCTCCTGATTTTTTGCTTCCTCCTATAGAAATTGCCCAACAATTAACTCCTACTCTGATAGAATTATTAACTCAGATAGATGATCGCAAAGCCTCAGAAATCAGCACAAAGTTAGAAGAATTAAGCGTAGATTATATAGTTCAAGGCTTGCTGGAGATAGGTTGGTCATATAAGGCGAAAGAGAGCTTTGAGGCTGATGCAGCAGTTCAACGTTTAGGTATAGTTCCCACCCAAGAACGATTATTTATGCGTCTCCTCCAAATCTTAAAAGAATTAGGAGTACTGGAATTTGCTCAACTGCAGTGGGAGGTAAAACAAACCTTAGAGAAAGTCAACCCGACTCAAAAAAACCAGAGTTTACTGAGCCAATATCCAGAGGAAGCAGCAGCATTGACACTACTGGATCGGTGTGCGTCTCAACTAAGTATGGTACTACGAGGAGAAATAGACCCAGTAGAGTTGGTATTCCCTCAAGGAGATTTGACTACCGCTACCCAACTTTATGAAAAGTCTACTGTAGCTAAACTGATGAACACGATAGTACAAAATACTATTAATAAAGCTATAGAGAAATTACCGCCAAGCCGAGGGATAAGGTTGTTGGAAATCGGAGCAGGAACCGGAGGAACAAGTAGTTATGTCCTGCCTCACCTAAATCCCCAGCAAACAGAATATATATTCACCGATATCGGACAATTATTTACCAGTAAGGCGCAAGATAAATTCTCGGATTATCGATTTGTAGTGTATAAAACCTTAGATATAGAAGTAGACCCAAACAGTCAAGGATTCGGTGCTCATCAGTACGATATAATTATTGCGGCAAATGTACTCCATGCAACTACAAGTATCAAGGAGACATTATCCAATGTGCGACAACTATTAGCACCAGGAGGAATATTAGTATTGTATGAAGCAACAACACCTCAGCGATGGTTGGATTTAGTATTTGGACTATTAGAAGGATGGTGGAAATTCACCGATTATGAATTACGACCAGACTACCCTCTGCTAAGTTTTGACCAGTGGAACAGAGTTTTGAGAGAAACAGGTTTTACTGAAGTAGTAGCTATACCAGAAGTACAGGAAAAGACACAAGGATTGTCAGGGCAAAAGGTGATTGTAGCTCAAGCAGCTCCAACAAAACAAAAAACGGAGAAGAAACCGAAGAGTTGGTTGATACTAGCAGACAAACAAGGAATAGCTCAACACTTAGCACGGCAACTGAAATCGATAGGAGAAGTGTGTATCTTAGTATTTGCAGGAGAGAAATATCAGCAGATATCTCCAGAAGAATTGAGGATTAATCCTAATAACCAGTCGGAATATGAACAACTGATAGAGGCGGTAGCAGTTAAATCACCATCATTGTATGGAATAGTGCAATGTTGGACAACAGAAGTGGGATTAGGTAAAACTATTAAATCTGAGGAATTAGAAAATTTATCTAAATTGGGGTGTGCTACAACATTATATTTAGTGCAAGCTTTAGTCAAAGCTGAGTTACCAACAGCCCCTCGGTTATGGTTAGTGACTTGTGGCTCTCAACCTGTACCGTCAAATGCACCGATAATACCAGGAGTAACCCAATCTTCACTATGGGGAATGAGGAAAGTAATTAGTTTAGAACACCCGGAATTCAACTGTGTCTGCATAGATTTAGACCCAGAGGAGACGAAAGAGTGTCAAGCTAATGGACTATTTGAGGAAATCTGGTCGGAAGATAAGGAGGACCAAATAGCACAGCGAGGAAATGGTCGTTATGTGCCAAGATTGGTTGCAAGTCATCATCAGCAAAGGGTAGTAGCAGATGCAACAAGCAAAAAATCGGTGAGTTTCCGTGAGGAAGCTAACTACTTGATTACAGGGGGAATGGGAGGTTTAGGCTTACTGGTAGCCCGTTGGATGGTAGAGAAGGGAGCCAAGCACTTAATATTATTAGGACGTAGGGCACCCGATGATACTGTGGAGGAAAAAATAATTGAGTTAGAAATGGCTGGAGCGGAAGTAGTAGTGGAAAAAGCAGACGTATCTGATTGGGAATCGATGACAAGAGTGGTGGCTAATATAGAGCAGTTAAACAGGCCATTAGCAGGAATAATACACTCGGCGGGAATGTTGTCAGATGGAATGCTACAAAACCAGAATTGGCCTAGTTTTGAGAAAGTGATGTCTCCGAAAGTGCAAGGAGCTTGGCACTTGCATCAATTGACCCAAAACCAGCAATTAGACTTTTTTGTGATGTTTTCTTCGATAGCCTCTCTATTTGGTTCACCAGGTCAGGGAAATCATTCTGCAGCAAATGGATTTCTAGATGGTTTAGCTTATTATCGTCGAAGTCTAGGATTGCCTGGGTTGAGCATTAACTGGGGAATAGTAGGTGAAGTGGGAGAAGCAGCAGAACGAGGTGCAGATGTTAGTCTACAGAAGAAGGGTTTGGGTGCGATCGCTCCTGCTCAGGTTTTAGAGTCTCTAGAACTACTAATGAGTGGTACTGATGATACTGAAGTAGGAGTAGTACCGATTGATTGGTTGGCTTTGGAAGAAAGAATAGCTGAATGGCCTTTCTTAGCTGATTGGCAGGAATTAACTGCCTCAATGGCTGCAACCAAAAGGGAAAATGATAGCATTTTACAGAGGCTAAAAGCAGTTTCATTAGAGGAGCGAGAAAGCATATTGATGGAGTACCTCGTAGGAAAAATAGCCAAAATATTGGCTATGAGTGCTTCTCAAATAGATGTAGCTCAACCTCTTATAGATATGGGGCTAGATTCTTTGATGGCAGGTGAATTGCGGAATTTGTTAAAAAGGCAACTGGGATGGGATATACCTTTTCAAAAAATATTTGGAGGGGCGAGTACTGC
>NZ_JAAHIE010000479.1:0-5537 GCF_010671945.1 Moorena sp. SIO4E2 | reverse complement strand
AATATTCTTCGGCCAACACTTGACATTTTTCAGTAAAGTGTAAGTATATAGACCCCAAAAGCAATTAGTGAAATTACTAGAACCATGAGTTTATCCCTAAAGCAGCTGACCGTTTATCTGACATTGCTGGGCTTGGGCGGAGGTGCAGGGGTTTTGGGTAGTCGCTATCTCATGGCAGAGCAAGAGGTAATCAGACGCCCACAAATCGTTCCAGCAGTATTACAACCATTCACGCCACAACGACCAACGGTTAAACCCCAGAGAAACCTGAATTTCATTGCTAAAGCGGTAGAGAAAGTAGGTCCGGCAGTGGTGAGAATCGATGCAGCCCGTCAGGTATCACGGGATATCCCACAACCGTTCCACAATCCTTTCTTTAGGCGCTTTTTTGGGGATGACCTGCCTATGCCAAAACAGCGCATCGAGCAAGGCACCGGCTCAGGGTTTATCCTCAGCTCCGATGGACGCTTGATTACCAATGCCCACGTTGTAGAAGGCACAGAGGAAGTTAAAGTCACCCTAAAAGACGGTCGCAGCTTTGACGGTCAAGTAGTAGGCACTGACCCAGTCACCGATGTAGCCGTAGTCAAAATTGAAGCAACGGACTTGCCCACAGTCAACTTGGGTAAAGCAGAGAATTTGACCCCAGGAGAATGGGCGATCGCTATTGGTAATCCCCTCGGTTTAGATAATACTGTAACCGTCGGTATCATCAGTGCCTTGGGGCGCTCTAGTTCCCAAGTCGGGGTTCCAGAAAAACGGGTCAGCTTTATCCAAACGGATGCCGCCATTAACCCTGGTAATTCTGGTGGTCCGTTGTTGAATGCCACTGGTGAAGTAGTTGGGATTAACACCGCTATTCGAGCCAATGCCCAAGGCTTAGGGTTTGCTATCCCCGTGGAAACTGCGGAACGGATTGCCAATCAACTATTTTCTAAAGGTAAAGTTGAGCATCCTTACCTAGGCATTCAGATGGTGACCTTGACCCCAGAGTTGAGAGAAAAAATTAATCAAGACCAAGACTTTGACCTGAAAGTCACTCAAGATCATGGGGTTTTAATCGTCCGGGTTGTCCCAGGCTCCCCCGCCCAGAGAGCTGGTTTTAAATCAGGAGATATCATTAAAACCGTTGCGTCGAAACCAGTTAAAAATGCCACTGAGGTTCAGCAGGGTGTGGAAGCCTCTGAAGTTGGCTCCCAGTTAGAGGTGGAAGTGCTTCGTAACGGTAAGACCAAACTAATCGTGGTGCGACCAGGGGCGTTTCCCATGGAAAATTGAAGATAATAGAGGGAGTAGGGAATCGGAACCCACCCCTAACCCCTCCCAGGAGGGGAACGGGAATCGGGAGTCGGGAGTTCGTATTTCGTAGGGTGGGTTAGGCGCGGCCAGGATTTTCAGGGATGACCAATCAGTGTTGCTGCGCGCCGTAACCCACCGTATTCAAATTTAGATCGCAAGTGTGGGCAGTAACTAGGTGGGCAGTAGCTAGCTAAAGGATTAGCAAGCTGAGTTAATCGGTCTGTGTAGTGCCCACCCTACATCTACATCTCTTCACGACTCCCGACTCCCGACTCCCGACTCCCCACTTCCTCTGCTTGTAAAAAATCAACAAACTGTCGTGCTGTTCTACCAGAGAAACCATTGGCTCGGATCGCCCACTGTAAGGCACGACGTCTGATTTCACTAGGCTCAAGGGGGATTTGGGCTAGGGTAGCTAGATGTTGGACAATCTTCAAGTAGGTTTTCTGGTCAGCTTTCTCAAAGGTTAAGGTTAAGCCAAAGCGATCGCTAAACGAAAGTTTCTCGTGAACCGTATCCCAACCATGAACCTCTTCATTGCTAGGACGGGGACGGTCTTCAAAGAATTCTCGAATCAAGTGTCGTCGATTAGAGGTCGCGTAAACCACAACATTGTCAGGTCGTGCTGTTAAATTCCCTTCCAACATTACCTTTAAAGCTTTGTAGGAATCATTATCCTCTTCAAAGGATAAATCATCGATAAAGATAATAAATTTTTGAGGCTGGTCTCGCAATTGCTCGGTAATCACCGGTAAATCGATCATCTCTGATTTCGGGACTTCAATAATTCGCAATCCCCGCTCACCGTATTCATTTAACAACGCCTTGACCAAAGAAGACTTACCTGAACCGCGACTACCGTAAAGTAATACATTCAGGGCTCGGTAGCCTTTCAGCAGAAACTCTGTATTCTTGAGCAATTGCGTCCGCGCCAATTCATAGCCCACCAGCTCACTGAGTCTAATCGGATCTGGATTAGCAATACCAAACAACTGACCTGATTGCCAACGAAACCCCTGATAGTCAGCAAAAAGTCCAGTGCCAAACTCTCGATAGTATGCCGCGATCGCCTCCAAGCCATCAGCCCAATTGTCTAAATTATTTAGTTTAGCTTGTAGATCAGCTTGCCATCGACTACGTTTATCACTCTGGTCAGACCCAGACCTGGATTGACTTGACTCACAATTCCAAGGCACCAGTTCAACTGGTAAAACAGATGCTCTTTTGACCCACTTACAAAGTTGTTTAGTGCTGCACTTATAGATATTTTGTAAAGCTTGTAAGTCATGACGAGCCGCCTCTACCAATGCTGGCGGTAATGTTTCTAATTCAGAACCTTGCACTTGCCTGGTAAAGGAATTATCAGCCCTAAGGATTTGCCTAAACAGATAATATTGCCAACTTTCGTTTTTGCTAGCTAACCCTTGAAACCAGTCACCATAAGCTTTTAAACAACGGATGTCATCCACATCCCTGTTCACTATAGCTTCTAATAGTTTCAAAAAAGCTAAACCTACCCCTTCACTCAATACTGATTGATAAACTAGCAAAGATGCAGCTTGGTAGCGGAGGTTTTGAATTGAATCAATCGTTTGTTTATCCACAATAGGGTTTTCAGTTGGTTAGGGAATCGGGAATCGGGAATCGGGAATCGGGAATCGGGAATTCAGAAGAGGCAATAGGCAATAGGCAAAAGTTGATTTTAGTTTGATGTTTTGATGTTTTAAAAATGTCACCGATAAACTACTTTAAGGATTTACTTTTTTTGCTAAAAATACTGATATCCTCTATTATTAATCAACTTTACTAAGTGACGACTATTGCCTCTAGCATGAATGCCTTTTGTCTAGACTTTAGGTACTAATTTATCATATAGCAATCCGTGTCGTAATTGTGATAATTTTTTCCCTACTTCCGATTCCCGATTCCCTACTCCCTACTCCCTAAAATCCAATAAACAAAAGGTTGATGAGCATTGTATCACTCATCAACCTTGATTAGACTTTGGACAGGGATCAACTAAGGGTTAGGATTCTCTGCCATTAGCTATTAGCCATCTAAGTATTCAGCTATCAGCTATTAGCTATCAGCTATCAGTTATCAGTTATCAGTTTATGAATAAAACAGGTAACCATTTTTTTGATCTGAGTTACGGGACGCTGACCGCTGACCGCTGACCGCTGACCGCTGACCGCTGACCGCACCTCAAGTAGCGTGCGCGTAGCGCATATGCTTACCCAAACCTCTACTTGCTTTCAGAAAACTCAGCGTCAATGACATCATCACCACCAGAGCTACCAGAAGCAGCAGCATCAGGGCCTGGTGTGTCAGCATCGGTAGCCTGAGCAGCCCCCTCAGCTTGTTGATAGAGGTTAGCACTAACACTGTAGAGAGCTTGTTGTAACTCAGGGGTCAGAGTCTTGATTTTCTCATCATCCTCTTGGCCAATTGCCTCTCGCAGGTCTTTGATCAACCCTTCGATCTTCTCCTTATCAGCAGCTGGCAATTTATCATCCAGTTCTTTAATCTGTTTCTCGGCCTGGTAGGTCAGAGAATCAGCTTGGTTCTTACGGTCAATCTTCTCACGACGCTCTTGGTCAGCCTCTGCATTAGCTTCAGCATCTTTCACCATCCGGTCTACTTCCTGATCGGATAGGGTGGACGCACCAGTAATGTTGATCGACTGTTCCTTACCAGTGCCCTTGTCCTTAGCGGTAACATTCAGGATACCGTTGGCATCAATGTCAAAGGTTACCTCAATCTGAGGGACGCCACGGGGTGCAGGGGGAATACCATCCAATCTGAAGGTTCCCAAGCTCTTGTTGTCAGAGGACATTTCCCGCTCACCCTGAAGAACATGGATTTCTACGTTGGTCTGACCATCCACAGCAGTAGAGAAGGTTTCTGACTTCTTGGTGGGGATAGTGGTGTTGCGGGGAATCAGTTTCGTCATCACGCCACCGAGAGTTTCCACACCCAAGGACAAGGGGGTAACATCCAACAGTAGGATATCCTTGACTTCACCAGCCAATACACCACCTTGGATAGCAGCACCTACTGCTACCACTTCATCGGGGTTAACGGTTTGGTTGGGGTCCTTGCCAAGTACCTTCTTGACCACCTCTTGCACTGCAGGGATCCGAGTGGAACCACCAACCAAGACCACCTCATCAATGGCACTCTTGTCGAGTTTGGCATCTTTGATGGCATTCTCTACCGGAATGCGGCAACGGTCGATTAAGTCAGAGCAAATATCTTCAAACTGACCCCTAGTCAAGGTCATATCCAGGTGCTTAGGCCCTTCTTGGGTAGCCGTGATGAAAGGCAAGTTAATGTCAGCTTGCATAACGCTAGACAACTCAATCTTGGCTTTCTCTGCGGCTTCAGTCAGACGTTGTAGAGCTTGCTTGTCCTTACGTAGGTCAATCCCTTCTGCGCTTTGGAACTCTTTGGCTAGGTGATCAACAATTTTCTTATCAAAGTCATCACCACCGAGGTGAGTGTCACCGGAGGTAGCCAACACTTCAAACACCCCGTCGCCTACTTCTAGAATGGAGACGTCAAAGGTACCACCACCCAAGTCAAACACTAGGATAGTTTCGTTGCTCTTCTTGTCTAAACCATAAGCCAGAGAGGCTGCGGTGGGTTCGTTGATAATCCGCAGCACTTCAACCCCAGCAATTTTACCCGCTGCCTTAGTAGCTTGACGCTGGGAGTCATTGAAGTAAGCTGGCACAGTAATTACGGCTTGGGTAACGGTTTCCCCAAGATACTTGCTAGCATCATCAACCAGCTTGCGCAGCACCTGAGCTGATATCTCTTCTGGCGCAAATTGCTTTCCTTGAGCTGGGCAATCTAGCTTGACATTATCACCAACCTTGAGAGTTTTGTAAGATACTTCGGTAGCCTCGTTGGTGACTTCACTGTATCTACGTCCAATGAAGCGTTTGACTGAATAGAAAGTGTTTTCGGGGTTCATCACCGCCTGACGCTTAGCAATTTGACCGACTAAGCGATCGCCATTTTTGGCATAAGCTACGACTGAAGGGGTTGTCCGAAAACCTTCTGCATTAGCAATAACCGTGGGTTTACCACCTTCCATTACTGCTACACAGGAGTTTGTTGTACCTAAGTCAATTCCAACAACTTTTGCCATAAGAGTGTTCCGGGTGCCTATAACTACAAATACTGGTAGGGTAGGAGAGGATTAGAGAATTATCCGTGCCTTTTGGTTCAAG
>NZ_JAAHIE010000478.1:0-5624 GCF_010671945.1 Moorena sp. SIO4E2 | reverse complement strand
AATGGCATCAAAGTTTTCTAAAGGTTTTCCCTGATCTAGCAGAAGTCAGAAGTCATTTGTCATTTGTCAGAAGTCAAACTCTTGCGCTTCTTGATGCAGTCGCTCATGGGGGAAACCCCCAAGACCGCTTAGGTGCGCTTTCCGTTGGCGAATTAAATTCGCCACGGGTCGCACCTCTGCATCGCTTACAAAGGGTGTGAGACTTTTGTCATGTCCTAACTGCCCTGGCGACTGCTATACATTACCATTGGCTTGTGAGCTGTAATATTCAGGTAACAGCGCATATAGTCAATCACCCGCATTTCATGACCCCGCTTTTCCCCAGCATCCTTCAACCGTCGGGTAGAATATATAGCAATTCTCATAGCTATGAGGTACACAATTTCGGGATTTTAGGGAACAGCGGATCACCGGAACAGCGGATCTGGGAAGAAAGAAGAGGAAATAGGGAATAGGGAATAGGGAATAGGGAATAGGGAATAGGGAATAGGGAATAGGGAATAGGGAATAGGGATGCGCTGCATCAAGAGGTGCGCTCTTACTTGGCGAATTTAATTCGCCAAGTAAGAGCGCACCTAACAGGGAATCAGCTTCCCAGGAGACTGTACCTCATAACTGTGATAAACGCTATAAGGCAGCATTTAGGGATAAGATCGCAATTTTCATTTAGTTTACTCTATATCATCAACGCTATAGAATAAAAATAACTCTTAGGGGCGCACGGGATGCGCCCCATTGGTGTGTGACCAATTGATTGTAAACGGCAGCAAGTCAGCAGTGCGATTGGCCGTAGGCCACGCTACGCGATGCTCGGTACGAGCCGCTACGCGATCGCATAATTTGATTAAGCGCTGTTTGTTGACACTCAAGCGTCAACAGTTAACGGTCAACACATGTCACTTCAGGCATGGCCTTCCCAGCTCAAATCTACCGACTCAGCGATTACTGGTCGGTCGTAACCGTTTTCATGCATCATCCACATCCCTGTCTTGCCGTCAACAGTATTGCTCCAGAAAATGTCATCGTAAGCATTGTCGTCAAAATCCATAACTCCTTGAATTTTCCAGGTGTTGTCAAAGGGTGCATTATTAACAAATACTGATTCTATGTAATCGGTACCTGCCATGCGCCAGTAGTAAAGATTTTGGTTTTCAGTATTAAGCCAGAGAATATCCGTATTATCATTTCCATCAAAGTCTCCGGCACCAACCATCTTCCATTTACTGTTCGCTGATTCTGATTTGATTAGTACTCCCTGAATCGGCTCAGTGCCATTCATCAGCCAAACTGCATTTTCGCCAGTGGAGTGATTACGCCACAGCAGATCGGTTTGCTGATCACCGTTGAAATCTCCTGTGCCATGGATTTTCCAGTTGAGGTCTGAGACTGGGACGATGGATACTGCTTCTTGGAACTGGGAACCCTTCATTAACCAGATACCAATGTCTCCATTAGCGGTATTGCGCCAAACCAGATCTTTGTGGCTATCACCGTTGAAGTCTCCAGCAGCACGAATCTCCCAGTCACTGTTAACGGATTCCATTTGAATCGTCACTGCCTCATCTAGGTCAGTACCCATTACCCCATGCATCCGCCAAGCTCCCATGGCACCAGTCTGAGAATTATGCCAAAACAGATCCACTTCAGCGGAAGTAAATTCAATGGCGTCAATTCGCCCTAACTCGAAGGTCTCATTATCAAGACTATCTGCCTCTACAACAATTTCGATGCGATCGCCTGGGGCAAGTTGTACATCTTTAAAGATAGGATTTGGATTAGGATCACTATTGCTGAGAGAGTCAGTGAAACCGACATAGTTAAGGGGGTTGGGTCCATCTCCACCAAGGTTTTTCTCCAAAGTATAGGTGTCAATGTCAATACCATTAACCCGTAGTATTAGTTTAGCTTTTCCATCTACTTCATCAAAGTGAGCAATACCGATATGGTATTTGCCAGCAACACCATCAGTTTCTGTCCAGTCAATTCTGATTATGCCGTTGGTTTCAATGTCTTCGATTCTGACTGCTTTAGAGCCTGAAGCACTTACATTATCAAAAACCTCGTAATTTTGTAGGGTAACGCGAGTTGAGTTTTCTGCTTCGATTTTCATGGTTGTTTTCCTGTTTTAGATGAAGCGCGTTTTGTTGATTGGTAACTGTTGACAGTAAACTGTCAGCCGTCAGCGGTCAGCGGTCAGCGGTCAGCGGTCAGCGGTCAGCGGTCAGCGGTCAGCTTCAAATAAAATTGAAAGTCTGGGGAAAACCCCCATTGCGCGTAGCGCATAGGCTATCAGCTAATGCGCTACGCGCACGCTACTTGAGGTGCTTATGCGCTACAGATGGTGCTATTTGAAGTGCTAGCAGGCGCTTTAACTGCACGGGGTCGGATGAGTAAAACAACCAGGGATTTTCAACCAACCGTACTAGCCCCCCCAGCTTGTTTACTAGCTCCCGTTGATTACCTGACGGCTGACAGCTGATAGCTGAATGCTTACAACTATTAAGCAAAACTATTGGTAGAATGCGGTTTTTGGTTTAAATGCAGCCTGGTCTAATCTTGTGTCGATTACACAAGTGTGTCTTTTACGTGGATGGTGGAGATTGCACACTAGATTATTTTCTACCATGATAGATTTTGGATCTGTTTTGAAATTATGTCACTTTAAAAAGTGGCATAGTTAAATGCTATTATAAAAATCAGCTGCTATAATATAGCCGGTTTTAATTCGGTAAGGTATAGGAAAGGGAACAGGGAATAGGGAACTTCGGATCAAAAATTATCACAATTCCTACACGGATTGCTAGAGATTTTTCTTGTTATCCTAGGAAGCGATGCAGAGGTGCGACCCGTGGCGAATTTAATTCGCCAACGGAAAGCGCACCTAAGCGGTCTTGGGGGTTTCCCCCATGAGCGACTGCATCAAGAAAAAACCTTGTCTATTCTGTTAACCCTACAGCATGTCGAATCAGACTTATAACTGGCAGCGATTTTGGTGTTCTTCCTCTGATCGCTTCGATTTAGGCTATGATGGTTACTTATCCGATCCAGAAGTTCAATCGGTCAACGGTTACAATCCCAATCCTAAGTTGGTAACCTTTAGGGAAATTTCTGAAATACCCTGCCTCATACTCCTCGGTGAACCGGGCATCGGCAAGACTCAAGCCATGAAGGAGGAAGAAGATAAGGTGACTGCTGAGCTTGAAAATACAGACGATGAAATTCTGTCACTTGATCTTCGATCAGTTTCTACGGAAGATAAACTCAATAAGAAACTGTTTGAAAGCCCAAAATTTATTAGGTGGCAATCTGGTAGCCATGGCCTTTCGGCCACGCTACGCGAACGGCTCCACATATTTTTAGATAGTCTTGATGAATGCCTTTTACGACTAGAAACAGTGGCAGCAATTTTAGTTGATGGGCTTAAGGATTATAAGGAACATGTTAACTGTTTAACTCTTCGGATTGCTTGTAGACCAGCGGTATTACCATCTGTGCTTGAGTCAGAACTAAAGGAAATTTTTGGGGAAGATTCCCTAGGAATATATCAGCTAGTTCCACTTCGTCGTAAAGATGTTGTTAAAGCACCAGAAGCTAACGGAATTGATCCAGAATCTTTCTTAGAAGAAGTTTATAGAAAAAACCTCGTCCCCCTAGCTATCAAGCCGATCACCCTAAACTTTATGATGAAGAGTTACGGTGATCGTGGTCAGTCTCTCGAAAATAAGAGGATTGATGAAATTTATCTTGATGGCTGTCTCTGTTTATGCGAAGAAAGTAATTCTAGCCGTTGTGCCTCAGGTGCTATGGGTGGTCTCGATCTAGACCAGCGCCTGATCATTGCTGCTCGGATTGCGGCTGTTACAATTTTTGCCAATCGATTTGGTGTTTGTAATGGAACATATGCAGATTGTGCTCCATCTAAAGATGAGCTAGTTCTAATTAACGATCTTTGCATTGAGACCGAAGTTGCTAATAGCAAGAATTTGGAGGTCACTGCATCAGCTATCAAAGAGGTTTTAGATACTGGATTGTTTTCATATCGTGGTGAAAAGCTGATGGGGTGGTCTCATCAAACCTATGCTGAGTTTCTAGCAGCATGGTATTTGAAGGAACATCATGTATCTGTGTCCTTATTCCAGAGTCTTTTCTATTTATCTAAGGATGAAGACCCTGAGCAGAAATTGATTCCTCAGCTCCATGAAACTGCTGCATGGTTAGCCACCATGATACCTGAGATACGTCAGGAAATTCTGACAACGGATCCTGATGTATTACTTCTGAGCGATATACCTAAAGATGCTAGTGTGCAAGAAGCGGTAGTTTCCAATTTATTGCTGGAGTATGAGCAAGGAAAAATAAATCAAAAACTAATTAACTACCGCTTATACGAGAAACTAAAACATCCTAACCTTGCAGAACAAATTCGTCCATATATTGTGGATGCAACTAAGCCAATTGATGCACGATATACAGCTATCACGATGGCTCACTTCTGTCAACTGAAGGAACTCCAAAATGAATTGGTTACCTTAGCAACTGATTCAGCGGAAACCATTGAACTTAGGATTAGTGCTGTTCAAGCTATTGGGGAGATTGGAGATAAAAATTCAAGACTCAAACTCAAACCGTTAGCCCTTAATCCCCTTCTAGAGAATGAGCAGGACAGGCTTAAGCTTTATTGCCTACAAGCATTGTGTAATAATAAGCGCAATGATTTGACAGATGATGAGTTATTTGATATTATAGCTATTCCCAATAAAACAACTCCTATTAGTAATTCCTACCGAGTGTTTATCAGCTATACACTTGTACCAATGCTTAAAGAAAAATGGCTGAGGCAACCAAGATTAAAAGCAGATTTTATAAAGAAATATGGTAAGAGCAATAAGTTTATCAACGTACTAGTTAACTTAGGTAAAGTTGACTCTGATTTCGGATTAGATTTAATAGGATATATCTACCTAAAACCTAGGCTTGCTGATCACGATCAGGATTGGATGGAAGATCCAATGCTTAGCTCACGATTGGCCATACTAAATAAATTTTTTGCGGATGAAATATACCATACATTTAAGCAAAATAATACAGCATCGATTGATTCGATTATTGAAGATTATTATAATTGGGCTAATCAAAAATGGCTCTCTGAGCAATTTAGTTCTTATTTTAAGAATAGTGAACAGGGACAACTAGCTTCAGAAAAAGCTGCAAATCACCGTCCTCAACAAAACTTATTAGAACCATCTCCTAGAGAGAGAGTTATTCTTTGTTTGAATCAATTAGAAGATGGTAACTTATCAGCTTGGTGGCAGTTGAATAGGGAAATGACCCTTAAGCCAGACAGCCGACACTATTCTAATGAATTTGAACCTGATTTAACTAAGCTTCCAGGGTGGAAAGAGGCTGATGATCCTACTCGGACTAGGATTATTGAAGGTGCCGAAAACTATATTATAAATCAGAAAGAGATAAATACTGATTGGATTGGTAAGAATAAAGTTAATTGGCCAGCCTTGGCGGGTTGTAGAGCATTTCTGTTGCTTCTAAATAAAGCTCCAAAGATTCTTGACAAGATTCCATCTGAAACATGGCGCATTTGGGCACCTGTTATCATCGCTTTTCCT
>NZ_JAAHIE010000477.1:0-5626 GCF_010671945.1 Moorena sp. SIO4E2 | reverse complement strand
TAAAGGTACTTTTGTCTACACCTTCTAATCTGACATCGACACGGTCTTTAGGATCTAATTTCATCATTGCTGTAATCGATTGTGCTGTGGAATTTTTAATCAGCCCAGGTTCAACCACAATAATCGTTGTATTATTGTCATTACTATCACCATTATTATAAATGCCCACAATCACACCATCGCCCTGACCATTCCCTCCTGAAAATTGTAATGTGGCAGCAAAAAAGTAATAGCCTGATCTGGGGGCGATAAACGCATTGCTTTTATCATCAAAAACCTGGTAATGGTCATTCTTTTCAACAAATTATATGACATGGGTTCCTGAACTTTTAATATTTTGACCATCAAATTTTATGTCTGCATAAAATTTATATCCTGTTGCTGTGCCTCCGTCTGCAACAACACCCTGACTAATTTTGTTATCAACATAGGCTTTTACCGCCCTTTCGGTGGGTACGGCTGAATCACTGTTACCTTTAAGATTTTGATCATTGGAAAACTCATTGACTGCTACACCCAATTGCAGCTTCAGATTACCATTAACATCTAGATTTGCCTGTGGACTGGTTTTGTTAATACCAAGTCTGCCATTATTGGTATTGAAGTGCATCTTGATATTGTTAGAATTATCCTCAGGATTATTAAAATCACGGATGTAGAGATTATCATCAACGGCTATATAAGCCTGTCCACCGTAACGATAGAAGGCACCATCTTTATTTATATGCTGAGTGCGACTAAATCCACCCACATCAAGGGCTTGGGTCTTGGTAATCCCAGCAATGGTTAGGTTACCGGCAACTTGAAGGTTGCTGTTATCTAGAATGACTTGCCCAGTGCCTTTGGGACGAATCACAATATCTTGGCTAGCATTACTGCCAATCGCTTCAATACGGTTATAGCCAATCCCAATGCCTTGGGTGAGATTTTGGGCATAGAAGGCTCCAATATCAGCAGTTATCTGATTGTGGCTAGCTCTAACTCTGAGTTCACCCAGTTCAACATGAAGTTTCTTCTCTGGAGTGTCTATAGCGATACCAACATTGCCATTAACACTCAGGTCTTCGGCTATGTTCACACCATTAGCTATTTCCAGTTTCCTGGATGAATTTTGCGATCGCACTGTGCCATGAAAGGTAATCTGATCTTCATCCTGGTCTCCCAGTAACACATCTCCCGGTTGATGTTCAACGTCCCGAGCAATTACATCGCCTCGAAATGTTACATTTCCCTCTACCTCTAGATTCCCGGAGACTGTCACTGCTCCATTTAAATGGGTATCTCCCCCATCAACCTTAAGCTTGTAATTCCCTGGTTGTGTTGTGCCAATCCCAACCTTACCCTCAACGGTCAGGTTTTCCGAGACGTTTAAGGCATCCGCTATCCGCAGTGACCCAGATGAATGTTGCGATCGCACTGTGCCATAAATAGTCACTGTATCTTGATCGCTATTCCCTAGGGTGACGTTATCACTGACGGTTAGAGCACTCTCAATGGTCAAGGAGCCAGTCATGGTACCCCCGGATTGACTCACTACTCCAGTCAAGGGAGAGAAAATAGCGCGACGGTCTTCTACCAATTCCCACTTGCTGCCATCACAGCGCAGTAGGGCTAAGGGAGAGTAGTGATGACTAATGCCGTGGGGATGGGCTTTGTCTTGACTCCATTCAACGGTCTGTGAGGTTCGCGTCGGAATCAACCAATAATCCCCAGTTCTGTAGTTTCCGGATTCAAACTTAACTTCTAGGTCATTGTTTAACTGGATATATCCTTCATTACCTTTTCCATTACCGCCAACAGCGCCCGTAGGGGTTCCCCTTGGGCAAAATCTCGCTGCCGGTAGATCGCAGGTAATAGATTATATAGCCCCTCGGTTGATTGGTTCATCTTAGGAATACCATTGGTTTTTCACCAGGGAGCTCATCGAGAAACAGGACTTACGCATGCCCCCGTTGGTCCCCCACTGTCAAAAAGCGAAGCATCCGCGCTCTTCCCCCCCAGTATTGGGGGGTTAGGGGGGCAGGGGACTTTGACATCATTCCCCCCCAAACTTGGGGGGTTAGGGGGGCAAAACCAACTAAACTTCGTAAGTCCTATAAAAACTCAACAGTCAAAAATAACAGGATTTGATCAGATGCGCATCTTATGGTATTAAACAAAATATCTTCTCAATAAGGGGAGGAGGAAAGGTAATTGATAATTCCTGAAACCCTTATCTATCAAGATACACGAGCTTGTAAATCAAAAAAAATATCTAAAAAGCCTAAACTCCTATAAAATTAGAGTTTGGGCAAAATTTAAGATCTGCAAAGCCTTTGACCATACTTTAGCTACGGTTTCCACAAAGGGGACCATTGAGCTGTTTGCAGTTACTTGCAGCAAAACACAACAGGGCTACTCACACGTAGTACCGGATTAATCTGTAAACCATTAGTTGGAGGTGCAGCGGAAAGGGGCTGAGTGCGGTATTGCGTCCACACCTTGAAAGCCCCGTGCTAACTCTCACCCTTAGGGTGTAAGTGGTGTATTCTGCTGCGAAAATTTTGATGAAAAAAATCCGTATTGTTCTGTGGGCGGCACTATTGTCTTGTGCCATGCTCATGATTCCACAGCCAGCTCAGGCGATTGAAAGCGTAATCGAGCCGGTCAGTTACTTTGATACTGGCACAGAGGATTGGATCGTTGTTGACCTCAATGATCAAGAATTTGACCCCGAACAGTCTAAAATCTGTGGATTCATCACTGGTGGTTACATTCATAATGATGATCAAGTCGGTGATGGACCCTACGATTACGTTGCCCCCGAGAAGTTTGTTGGTGACAAATCCAGTTTTTTCAATGGAAACCTCAGGTTTTCTGTTCAGGTTAATTTGGAAAATAGCGATCAGATTACCGAGGATATCAATAGTTTAAATAACAGTTTAACAAATGGTTTAACCATAAGTGGTGGTGGTTTGGAACTACAGAACCATGTATCGACGCCCACTATAGACCAATGGACTCCCTACACCATACCTCTGAATGCAGAGGGTGGATGGATAAAAACTGACAGCAATGAAGCAGCGACGAATTTAGAGATAATGCAAGTGCTGACAGATTTGGATTATTTAAAGATTAATGGCGATTGGTTGACAAATACCAACAAAGACCGTTCCAGTCTCGACGAAGTTCGCTGGGAAAACTGTGGATCTCTCTACGTCTATGAACCCCCAAATAATTCTGCCCCTGTAGTGGCTAATCCCATTGGCGCTCAAAGCATTAACGAGAATGAGCCTTTTACCCTGACAATTGGGGAAGCAACATTTAGCGATCGCGATGGAGATAGTCTGAGCTTTAGTGCAACCATACCGAGCTGGTTGAATTTCGATGGCACTACGTTCAGTGGTACTCCCAGTAGCGAGGACATTGGCACAACCACAATTACTGTAACAGCGTCTGACGAGCTATGCAAAACTGTCAGCAATGGGTTTGAAATTCAGGTTAACCATGTTCCCGTGCCTACTGAAATTGCTAATTCAGTGGAGGATTTTTCTGACACTCAAGGAGAGCATAACTGGTTCTATGGCTACTACGATGGTTCCCTGACCAGTGCTGATTTCCATGAAATGCAGCAATACACTAAGGGGTCCTGGAAAGTGAAGCAAGGAAAATACTGGACTGAGCTATCTAGCACTATTGCTCATCCCAACGGTCCCAAAACCAGCGGTAGACGGCAAAGGGTTGAGCAGTGGGGAGTTCGTCGCTGGGTTAGTGACATTGAGGGGGAAGTTACGTTCAAGGGTCACCTGGCCAAGAAAGACCGTCGTACTGCCAGCGATGGTGTGATTGCCTATATCTTTGTTGATGGTACTAAAATTTGGTCTGATGCAATCGATGGCAGGGATGGTTTTGGGGTTGATTTCACTGTATCCAGCACAGTGCAAAAAGGGTCGGTAGTTGACTTTGCCCTGGCACCTGGCAATAGCGACTTTTTTGATAAGAGCATATTCACTATGAGCATCATTGGTTTGTTGTAGAGCTTAAGCAGTCAGCGGTCAGCGGTCAGCGGTCAGCGGTCAGCGGTCAGCGGTCAGCGGTCAGCGGTCAGCGGTCAGCGGTCAGCGGTCAGCGGTCAGCGGTCAGCAGTCAGCGGTCAGCGGTCAGCGGTTATGGGAGTCAGGAAATTAAGTACTGACTCCCTTGGCACCAGCTAATTCTATTTTTGGTTAATAGCTTGATTCAGCAACAGCGCGATGGCGAAGCGGTTCCAAAGGAACATCGCGTTTTTTTAGTTCACGATCAACCTAAGATAGACTTTACAGATGGATGCACCAATTCATCAGGGACTTGGTTCGGCTCAATGTATTCATTAATCTCACCCTGATTGTCAAGATAGAAACTTAAGGCATCAAATACTTGCGCCAGAGTCAAATGAGTTAGATGGTTTAGAATTTCTTCTGGCATAATACCCAAGCGCCATAAACCAACAATAGCACGCACAGATGTCCGAGTGCCGATGATGATTGGTTCTCCGTTCAAAATTTCCGGATTACGAGTAACGTAGCGCGAGATCGTTTTAGCAGTCATAAGGCTCTTTGCTTTGGGAAACCAGTGCTATGTCTAATTTACCAATAAGATCTAAGGTAAGCATATGCGCTACGCGCACGCTACTTGAGGTGCGGTCAGCGGTCAGCTGTCAGCTGTCAGCCGTCAGCTGACGTTAGCTGTATGGTTGTATTTTTTGAAAAAAGTTTATGGGAATTAGGTAATTCACTACTGACTTCCTTGGCACAAGCTAATTCTATTTTTGGTTAATAGCTTGATTCAGCAACAGCGCGATCGCTTTTAGCGTGGCCTACGGCCAATCGCGAAGCGGTTCCAAAGGAACATCGCGTTTTTTGATCAGAGTGGGAGAGTTTGAGAGGGAAAAGAATACCCCGTCCTCTTAGGTCTTGAAGTTACCGTAAGGATAGGGTCGCCTTAATCAATAAGTTTTAACCTTTTTCTGCATAACCTGCCTTGGGAGTTACCGTAAGACAGGGGAGCCTTATTACAAAATTTTTAACCTTTTTATTCATAACCTGCCGACCATAAAGGCTCCCCTGTCTAAGGTTTCATCTTTAACCATAAAGGCGACCCTATCTATCGGTTTCGTCTCTGGGGATGAATTTTCCCTCTCAAATAGTGTTAATATAAAAAGTAAGGGTCTCAAAAAAAACTGGGTATTGACCCTACTCAGCTACCCTGGCCATAGGCCACGCTACGGGAACGGTGCGCGGGAAAGTTACGCCCAGGTCGATAACAACCAACGGTGGTTGTGCAAAGGATACCCCATTCCTGCGACGGATGGGGAGGTTCAATTCACTGGTTCGTTATGTGGTTTTGGCATTTGGGCTTGGTGGTGATTATGCGTTCGCGTAGCGTGGCCTACGGCCAATCGCTACAGCCAACTCCTAACCTATCGCTATTTGTAGTGATATCTTTAGCATATTTACTTCTAATTGACAATCAGTATTTCAACTTATTTTTATAATCAACTATTAATCTTAATTTTCTCTTAATTATAAGTTTTACTTATAATAATATTTTTTGACAAAAAAATAACTTATAGAATCTAGTTTTTTATTTTTTGTGCTTAGACTAGTAA
>NZ_JAAHIE010000476.1:0-5639 GCF_010671945.1 Moorena sp. SIO4E2 | reverse complement strand
AAAGCTAAAGAAATTTGGGGGGGATGGTTTACAAATTTGTTTCCCTATGTCTTATTAAATCTAGAGTATTGTATTGATAAATAAGATGTAAGTCAGTCTAGGATATTCATCATTATTTTTTAGCAGTCACCATAAACGAACGTCGCCTTCCAGGTACTGAACGGGGTGCGATTTGGACAGAGTAACGTCCATAATTTGCTCTTATTTCTCCCGGTTGGATAACTGACGCATTCCACCCATGATCAGCAAATAATTCTTCTGGTGCGTCTGTGCCAAAACGCCAATTTTTACTAATTAATCCCTTCTGAGTTTTGGAGCCTATCTGCCACGACTTTACACTTATTAAATCTGCACCCAAATAACTCCCTTTGACACTGACATCAGAAATTGTTTGCAGTAATGTATTTATCTCTTTTTTATCCATATACATCAATAAACCTTCCATCAACCAAACTGTAGGTTGATTAGATTGATATCCATGATTTTTTAATAAATGCACCCAAGGTTTTTGCAAATCTGTAGCGATGGACTGGCGATGACATTTAGATGGAATATCCTTAAGAATTGCTTCTTTGCGAGACATGATTTCTGGTAAATCAATCTCGTATATACATATTTCAGGTGGTAAGGGTAGGCGATATGCCCTAGTATCGTACCCCACCCCTAGAATTACAATTTGACGTACCTCTGGTATTACAGATATCAGAAAATCATCGAAAAATTTAGTTCGCACTGCCACAAACTGGATGCGAAGGGTATTTGATTTCGGGTCTTTACCGTCTTGTTTTTCCCAAGAATCCATCAAAGACTGTATTTCCTTAGACCCAACTAACTGAGCAGCAAAAGGATCGTCAAAAAGTCGGTCTGCCCTTTTCGATTCAATAGCACGTTTCGCCGCCATTACTACTGCGGTACGACAGACATCATTTTTGATTTCTGGTATTTTTTCGGCTTTTGCTGCCAGTTCGTTTTCCATAATTTACAATTTACTGCTTGATCATGAAATTAAGGACAACCTTGCTGAGATACTGTACCATCGGGCATAGTGGCATTACACAAATTAGCCCCAGTCAAATTAGCCCCAGTCAAATTAGCACCCGTTAAGTTAGCACCGATTAAGTTAGCCTCCGTTAAATTAGCCCCACTTAGATTAGCATTTTGTAAGTCAGCATAACTTAATTTGGTTCTATACAAATAGGTATTACTTAAATCAGAGCTAGCCATGCTCGCACCGGTTAAATCCCCTAAACTTAATGTGGCTCCTTTTAAATTAGCCTCATATAAGATTACCACAGGAGCAAAAACCTTATCTAATTTAGCCTTTTCCAAGGTAGCCGATGTTAAGTCAGCATCAAATAAACGAGCAGCTACTAAATTAGCATTTGTCAGGATGGCTCGTTCTAAATTAGCGAGAGTTAAATCTGCTCCCTGGAGATTAGCATTGGTCAGATCCGAACTTACTTCTTCGGTGGCTCGTCGTTGGTAAGATTGAAGTTTAGGGTTAAGTAGAATACTATTTAGATAAGCCCCTGATAAATTAGCCCCTCTTAAATTAATACTTCTCCAATTACAGTTACTAAAATTCCCAAAGCTCAAATCACGACCACTTAAATCATCGCCTAGATCGCAATTAGAAAAAGTGTTAGATTGGGCTTGAGCTGGCAACCCTAGACAACCGAGACATAAGAGAGAAGAAACTAGAGTTGAAGAAACTAGAGTTATTGTTTTAAGCACCATAGTCATATTGAGTAGTTAGGATTGAATCTTTAGAGCATGAATTAAGACAGAGTCAAATCTAGAGCCATCCCTGTCAGAGTTGTGAGAGTAGTCAGTTGGAGCAACGGATGGTTAACGGATGTAACCAATGGAAGTATGGAAAAATCTAGAAGTCTCGCAAGATGGCGAAGAGGTTATCCAGAGTAACACGGATTTCTATGAGGTTTGACTTCGGATTGCTATAATAGTATACAGTAATTTCGATGTGAAAGTAGGATTGATCGGAACGTCGCACCAGGGAATAGGACACCAGTAGAGTTTTTTCGCTAAACTGTACACTCGTCAACAGTAATTGACCATGAATCCAACTCCCCAACTAATCCAAAACATTTTAAAATGGATAGTAGCCTCTGTCCTAATCCTGAGTCTCTTCGGATGTGCCGCCCTTCTAGACCAGTTAGGAATCGGGAATTACGCTGTCAAACGGGTATCTGACGGGGATACCATTCTCGTCGCTGACAGGTTTGGCAAGGATGTCAAAGTTCGGTTTGCCTGTATCGACGCTCCAGAAATTGCCCATTCCAAAAAAGAGAAGCAAAGCCGCAAATTGGTAGACAAAAGTCAATTCAAATGGGGAAATAAAGCCAAGGAGCGACTTCAGGAACTGGTTAAACAAAGCGATAATCAGGTAGTTTTGACTGTAACTGATACTGACCGCTATGGGCGCAGCGTCAGTGAAGTACGCTTAACCGATGGCACCTTTGTCCAGGAAGTGCTAGTAAAAGAAGGACTAGCACAGGTATATCGCCCCTATCTGAAAGATTGCCCCAGTGCGGAAATGGTCGATAGTGCTGAAGCCAATGCCAAACGATATCGGCGAGGGTTGTGGCGAGACCCTAAGTTTGTTCCAGCTTGGGAATATCGTAGTTTAGCAAAAACTAAATCCTCCTCCTGAGTCGGAGAGTGTTTAGTCCTCTGAGTCTTTAGTCCTTAGAGAATGTTTGTTAAACTTTGCTTAAATCCTTGCCTAGGGTGGGTTAGGCGGCGATATCTGTCAAAGCTCACCTTTTAAGAGAGCTGTCCGCCGTAACCCACCAATATTCAAGACTATAGCTGTCTTAAGATTTACTTTATAAACCGTCTCTTAGTAGCTAGCCAATAGCCAGCCAAAAGTCTATTGGTAGTTACCACTAATGAATGAGTAATTTACTCATATAGGGTTTGTAAATCAGATGTAAACCTAAGAGGTATTTTTTTATTATCCAATAAAACTCCGGAGCTCTTTCCCCTCTTGCCTTTTGCCTCTTGCATGCATGCCTTTTCCTGCAATTGGTGTGTTTACAACCCATATACAAACGCTATAAATGTTGCAAAATGTTAAGTAAGTGATCAAAACTAAGATTCAAAACTGATGGTACTCTTCGGATTTAAGAAAAAGCTGACCGTGCCTACTCCTGAGGAAGCCTTACCCGGACGCTCAGAACTCATGCCAGTACCCGAGCGTCACTACGTCAACGGCAATCCTCTCAAACCCCCTTATCCTGATGGATTGGAAATGGCGATGTTTGGCATGGGATGTTTTTGGGGAGCAGAACGCCGATTCTGGCAACAAGAGGGAGTGTTCACTACCGCAGTAGGTTACGCTGCTGGCATTACCCCTAACCCTACTTATCAAGAGGTCTGTACAGCCATGACCGGTCACAATGAAGTGGTGCTGGTGGTATTTGATCCAAAGGTAATCAGTTACGAAGCACTATTGAAAGTCTTCTGGGAAAGCCACAATCCCACCCAAGGCATGCGCCAAGGCAATGATACTGGTACTCAGTACCGTTCAGGAATTTATACCTATTCCGAAGACCAAAAGAAGCTAGCGGAAGCCTCACAAAACGCTTATCAGCAAGCTCTGAAGGTCGCCGGTTATGGTAATATTACCACAGAGATTCTAGATGCTCCTGAGTTTTATTACGCAGAGGGCTATCACCAGCAGTACCTGGCTAAAAATCCTAATGGGTATTGTGGTTTAGGTGGGACGAATGTGAATTGCCCTGCAATTTCATAAGTCATCACTTCTGTGGTTAACACTCATCAGTAATTAGTCATTTGTAAGTACCAAGAGACTTTGGTGGATTACAAATGACTAATGACTAAATGCAGCAATTCAGTTGACTAGGAAAGGGTGGGTTTTGTAACGTTTGTAACAAGGTTGTTTGTCTTGGGCTGATACATAAGCTAAACCCACCCCTACAGAGTGAGTGGAGTTTACACTAGTTCCTGGTGCGAAACTAAAGTTGCTAAACCGACATAATTACTGTCAATAGCGCTAAGTTTCTGGGAATCTTCTTAAATTGATATAACAGCTCTAAATTGCTTTAAGTACTTTCGTCCTGGGTTTTAATGATCTTCGGACCAGAGAACAGCTAGTGGGGTGCTCCGGCGCGGGGAGGGGGGAGTTGGAAAAAATCCTGTGTACCTAACTTGTGATGAGAATTGCTATATATCCTTTTTCAAGGAGCAAGAGAGTGATGAGACTCAAACAGTTACAGAGTTCAGCCAAGAATAAATATACTCAGCTTTTGTTAGTGCTGCTTTTGGCTTTTGTCGCCTATGCTTTTTTCTCGCAAGCAATAATTGCCGACTTAATTCTATCCCTAATTTTATTAGGAGCAATAGTTGTAATAATTACAACATTTTATTTACATAAAAGGTTTTTTTATTGTTATCTGTTCATTTCATTGCTCGCTTTTGTAGTCGATTTTATCGAGTTTATTTATCAATACTCTAACTTAAAGCTAGCTGTGGCTACAAATATTATTTATGGTGGTTTTTTTCTCTTAGCTATTGTGTTGATGATTGAGAAGATTTTTAGCGGTCACAAAGTCACGATCGATACCATAGTTGGCGGTATTAACGTCTTTCTTTTAATTGGTACTCTGTGGGTTTTGTTTTTTGAAACTATCTATTTATTAAACCCAAAATCTTTTACTTATTCAGCAGAAACAATTAATTCTTTTGACCTGCTTTATTTCAGTTTTACCACCTTAACTACCGTTGGCTATGGGGATATTACTCCTGTCAGTCCTCTAGCGAAAGCTCTGACTAATTTAGAAGGAATTTGTGGGGTGATGTATCCCGCCGTATTAATTGGCAGATTGGTCGGAATTTATAACCCAGAAGCAGAGCATTAGAGGGAGCAGGGGAAGCAGATAAGTCAGAGGGAGGAGACTTTCAAGGGTATGTTTTTAAGATTGTGAAGTTAGGACAGGTACAATTGCTGTATAGGGTTTATCATAATGATTTAGATATTTATCCGGAAAATGGTTGGTCATTACATGGTTTAGCACAAAGCTTGCAAGCACAAGGAAAAACAGCAGAAGCAGAAACTGTACAACAGCAATATCAACAAGCGTGGCAATATGCTGATATTGCTTTGTGAAATAACCGTAAAATAACCTCAGTTCGATTGGCTCAACTAGAAAGCTGATCTAATAAATCCTTTAGCACTGGTGGTAATTTGCGCATAATCTTACCCTGCTCTCGGTCAACGGCTACTAGAATCACACGACCGGTTAGGTAAAGTTCTTTGCCATCATGGGATTGAATTTTATAATCCCACTTCATACGGAAACCTTTCATTTCGGCGATGGCTGTCTTGACAACTGCTCCTGTGCCCATTGGCATTGCCCGGTGATAGCGTAAAGAAAGTTCTACTACTGGTAAATCGCATCCTAGCCTGACAAAATCACTATAATCCATACCCATTGAGCGCAAGTACTCCACCCTCGCTTCCTCCATCCAGCCAATGTAGGTACCATGCCAGACTATACCAGCATAGTCAGTGTGGTGGGGATGGACTCGCACTGGATAGTCAAACCATTTGGCTGTGGTGGCAGTTAGCTCATGACTTGCCATGGTACTGTCCAGCT
>NZ_JAAHIE010000475.1:0-5647 GCF_010671945.1 Moorena sp. SIO4E2 | reverse complement strand
AATAATTTGAAGGGGTTGTCCGCTCACAATCATAAACTTAGTTCGTAAAGCTTCGTGACGGCGGATAATTTCCTTCAGGCTTTTCTCTAGTGCGATCGCATCTAATTGACCCCGAATATGAACTGTTGCGGGCTCGTTATAGAAAGGAACCTTGGGATTGAGTTGTGCGAGCAACCACAGTTGTTCCTGAAAATAGGAAAGCGGTATGGGTCCAGCATCGGTTCGGCGAGTTATCGTTTTGGCCGACCCTTGACGCAAGCCTTTTTTATGGAGCAGGAGTTTGAGGAGTTCTTGTTTGTCTGTAGGTAAAAAACGATCTGACGAAGACTTATCCATTTTTTGGAACCCATTCCTAATTTTTATTGTTTTTATTGACCAGACAAGAGGCTTTCAGAATCAGCTAGAGGTTTCAGTGGCTTATAATCGCGACTAACCAAAAATTCTGGTCTGGGCCGATCGACAGAAACGGGAAGATTCTCGACACTGTTGTAAGTAATAATCATAAGTCGGCGGGGAAAAGGATAAATGTTGGTAACCGAGCCATGAACCACGTTACTATCGAATAATAGTATAGACCCAGCCGTACCTTTCGGGGCGAAAAAATTTTTTTTTTTAACTAATTGTGTAACAGTTTGTGGGGGAATACAATATTTAATATTTGCGCTAACATTCACTTTATAATCTGCTGTTTTAGGATTAGCTTCAGTTTGTGCTACCGATGCTTATACATCGAGCATCCCCTGTTGGTGGGAACCTGGAATAAAAATCATCGGTCCGTTAAATTCATTCAGATCATCCAATAAAATTGCTAGTCTAATAACCTTCGGTAGTGGTATTCCATCTTCCTTGTGCCAGTAGATAAAATCTTGATGCCAAGGCCATACATCTCCACCAAAAGCTGCTTTTAAATTAATCTTAAATTGGTAAAGATACACCTGACTGCCAAGAAGCTGATGGGCAGGTTCGAGCAAGCGCGGTTCTCGGATTAAGTTGTGGAAAACCTTGTTAAACAGATAGCAACCGTGTAAAGCGCGAACCGTATTACGATCTTTTTATAGCACTCGCCCTGGTACATCTTCAGCCATTAAACCGGGTAGCTGTGCTTGTATCAGCGAGACTTCCTCTTGAGAAAATAAATCAGGAATTAACAGAAATCCATGATTGTTATATTCGTCTATTTTTTCTGTTGTAAGTTTCATAAATTTTATGGGTTTATAAACAACTTGAAACGTCATAGGCTTTTACGAATTTTCCTTCATCTCAGCTAGCATGGCAGCCACTTCTTCGGAAGATAGCCGATTAATTGCTTGGAAAGTCCTGGCAATTTCGTCAATGACTTCCGGACCTCCTCCACTTTCTGCCATTGCTTCTACTAGTCCACTGGAGTTTAGACTAAAGCTTGAAGAATGAGTCAATCTCTGGGGGAAATTCAAACTGAAATCGTTGCGAAATTTCTATAAAAATCAGGGTAATTTTTTCAATTTATTCGTTTTATTTTAGCTAAAGGTACCTTTGCCCTTTTTTACAATAGGACACCTTAGTTTCTTATTCCTCTTTTTGCCTTTTTGCCAGCCTGGGGATTTTCCACGCAGTTTGGGTGAACGAGTAGGTGTACCAATCGCAAACATTACTTCAATCGCAAACATTACTTCGCTCCAAGCTGCTGCGGTTCTTCCGGGGGATAATTGAGTTTGATGTTTTTGCCAAAGTAAAGGATTATCTGTGATTTCTTTGTGGACTAACCACAACTGCCAAGTCATTAAAGGCATCAATTGACTCCATCGGTCACACCCTTCTTTTGTTCCCAATTTCGGTAATGTCCAATGGAGTCTCTGTTTGGCAAACCGATACCAATGCTCAATAGTAAAACGTCTTTGGTATAACTTAAAAACTTCCAATAGAGATGGCATTTCAAACCCAACCCAAGCTAACCATAACGGCTTGGTCTTTTTCGAGTCAAGTTGTTCAACTCGTACAATAGACATTGAATGTGAAGCGGATTCTTTGAAGTGATAGTTGTGCCAGACTTTCAACTTGATTTTTCCAAATTTAGGGTCATTAACTTCCGCTATGTCATCCGGTTCATTCCAAGTCGTTGAGTCATTCAGCTTGAATTTATGACCATGTTTTTGGGGACGATCAATACCTGAATAACCTGGTGGAAATCCATATAGACAAAGATTAGAACGCAATCGCATTAATTTGTCACACCAGATATTTGCGATTTATAAGAGTAATTTTGCACAACCATATTGACTGTCAAACAGTACAATGGGTCGTTGAGTTAAAAGATAACAAATTTATTTCAGTTGAGTGGCTACTTTTTCAATGGGAGTTTGTTCAGAAGTGATTCTTTCATGGCTTAATGGTAACGCCCAACTCCCTTTGTTTTCAGGGAGATAAGTAACTGTCGAGTACCCTTACCCCACGCCCACTGGAGGATTTACTGACACAGAAGACGCTTGATACTCGTATGTTTTTTCAGTAAGAGTCACCGCATCCGGGAGGGAATAAGGTGAATGGTCAGCTACTAATATTGGCTGAATGATTGGAGGTATTTCGAGTATAAAAAGTTTCAGCAAATTTAACCAGTGAGGTCTACAATCAGACAGTGCTTCATAGGCTGAGTCCCACTCTCTACGAAAGACATAAGATAGAGACAATTCCGCCAAACAACTTGGACGAAGAGTCAAGATCGCAGCATCCATCAATTCAAAAACAGCATCCTTTGCAGTTCTCATCTGATTATAGACCTTTTGGCTAAACTCTCGTAATCGTTTCAGTTTCATCAGGACTTGAGGAAAGTTCTATAAAGTTTTTATCTTCTCATCCTGACGAACTAGGGGTCAAGTCCTTGGAGTCAGTTAGTCTAAACTCCAGATTCTAAATTTTTGCGATCGCCTAAACTCAGAACTGGAGACAGTTTTATCTCTTTTTTCCTCTGAAAATGTCTAATCTTAGAAAAAAATGATCCGATCGCCTAGTATGAAAGGCTTTTAGATCCCTAACCCCAAATTTTTGGGTGGAGAATGAAACGGCCCTGCCGTAGGGTGGGGCTGTGTGCGGAATTCAGTTCCACACCTTGAGAGCAAGGTCTCCCGTTATAATCTTTGATTTAACGGGAGACCCCTTGCCCGTTTAGTTGGCAGAACCTTTTTTCTTCAACTTCAATCTACGTTGTAGCAATTATGCCTGACGGCAGGCTAAACCTTGGTTAGAATACTCCGTGATTCATCCGGGGGAGTGTCAACGGTTTGTTCAAATACTCGCTCTGCCAGAACGCACCTAGCTAGGTAGATTGCTGTTCCTGCCATGTAAACAACCAATGAAGCCCAAAGCAGATTAACATTCTCAAGATATCTTGCCGTAATAGATATTGGTAGATACATGACTATAAATGCAGCTAAAGCTGCATTTCGCAATGTTACACCCCGTTTTAAACCAATAAAGTATCCTTCTAACATTGATGCGCTGGCAAGGGCGAGAAGAAAAGGAAACAGCCAGATTAGGGTTTCCTGCATAATCGGGTAGAGTTCTGTATGATTAGTCAGTAACCTAAACATCTTAACTGGGAAGAAGAGTGGTAATACTGCAAACCCAAAAACGATTGGTATACTTGTTAGCATTGATAAATATAAGCTCTTTAAAACCAACTCATCTGCTCCTTTACTGGCAAAACTCCCTATGAAAGTTTGACTTGTCAGTCGGATTCCATGGATAGCAAAAGCACCAACTAAAATCCATTGCAACAGTAAACCATTACTACTTAGAGTCAGATTGCCTTGGGTTGCACTAAAATTTGTAAAAATAGCATAAGCCGAAATTAAGACTAAAAATCGAACCGTAATATTACCACTTAATGCGAGAATTTTCTTCAATGCTTTCCATCGCAAAACTAAACTTGAGACTTGCTGTAGTTTTGACCATTTAATTTGAAGACAGACTCCGACAAGGGCAACACTGAGAGCAATATATTGGCTTAGTGCGGTTGCTAGACCTGCTCCAAAGGCACCCCACCCTAACCTTCCAATCATCCCATAGTCAAGCATGACGTTGCTTGCAACACCGACTAAAGACATAATCAGAACTGTTCTTTGTTGCTTCTGCCCAAGATACCAACCCGTCAATACATAGATTAATAAGACAGCAGGAGCACCCCAGATCCGAGCCTGAAAATAAATCATGCCTTGAGTTTCAATATCTGGCGTGCCATTGAGGATAGCAAATCCGAGAATCTGTAGGGGATACTGTAGTAGCAAAATAACTAGACCAACAACTAGAGCAACAAACCCACCCTGCAAAATAGCTAAAAGTATTTCTTCTTGCTGCCTTGAACTGCCTAAAGCGTGGGCTGTTATAGCGCTCGTACTATCTCTCAAAGATTGTAAAATCCTGTAGAGATAATCAAATATAATCGTAGCCAAAGTCACCCCTGCTAACACTTTGATGTTGTCAATATGTCCTAGAAAGATAGCATCAATAAGACCCGCTAGCGGAACAGTCATATTAGCTAGAGTACTAATTAAGCTTAGGCGTAAAAAGCGAAAGACAAAGTTCTCGGAATTATGAACTGAAGATGTGATTGTCATAAAAATCCAGCTAATACAACAAGATACCTTAGAATATGCAGTAAGGTATGTACCAACTTCCCTTGACAAGGAAAATCGGATGCATCAATAATTTTTTTGGAAAAATTTTCAGACCAAGTGGCTTGAACGACAGACATTATCCTGGAATGTCTCTGCATAGCCTGTCTTCGGCACAACCATCGGTTTTAAAGTAATTGTTTTGAATCTTCTCATATTTAATATCCCATAAGAACACTGAAATTATAATGAAACTTGCTGAGTATTACAACCTAGAGTTTAGACCAGGGTAATCCCATTGAGTTTGGTATAAATTGCACTTGACAAAGAGCGGCTTATAAAGTTCAAAAGTGTTTCTGCTGTCAAGGTTGTCTCTCAAAAGTGCAAGCAGTTAACCTAAGAATGAGCTAAGAAAAGTATTTCCAGGGCAGTGATCATGTCAAAAGGTTTTGGAAAACCTATTCTGCTTTCTAAAGCAAGAACGAGAGGCATTGATTCTCAGAGCTAATTTGTAAAGTAAATATTAAGAAGCCTGAAAGCGTTGCTATGATTGTCTTATGGTTATTAAATAGTTCAAATATACTATATTGATGCAAGCCTTATCCTACAAGGATTACAGCGAGTTTACAAATCAGCTCTCAAAAAGAGTGTTCTCAAACATTTTCAGGATCTTCAAGATCCCAGAGTGGGTCGCCGTAAAGATCATCCTAGGCGTGTCAATAGTCACAATTGCGGTTTTAGCAGTGCTCTCAGGTGCAGATGGGTTTGTTGGGATCGAGACCTATGGTAAGGCTAAGCAAGAGTGGCTAGAGACGTTTTTAGAATTACCGATACTTTTTGGCGAGAAGCGTACGCTAGCTCTGGGTCACATCTACCATTGAATCTGACACTAGTGAATATGACACTCGGTTAAGGGCGACAATTACTAACCAAGATTGCTGCTCACAGGGTAAACCAGGTGGGCGGTAGTAATGATCAAAAATCTCAAATCCTGCTTGTTCAACACAGCGAGCCAAGCTTTGATATTCCCAACCTACAACATAGCGATAGCCGGTTGGACG
>NZ_JAAHIE010000474.1:0-5673 GCF_010671945.1 Moorena sp. SIO4E2 | reverse complement strand
TCTCATGGTCATGGTGATCATCATGGTGATCCTTATGGTCATCCTTATGGTCATCTTTTTCTTGCTCATGATCATGGTGGTGATGTGCTTCCGCCATAATTGGACTAGGCACAGCTTGATCATGCACCGCTATTTTAGGAGCTGGTGTATTAGTGGCTTGAACTAATTTAATAACTTCTGGTTCAAAGTCGTAGCCACCGTATAGAACTAGTTGGGCTTGCTCTAGGGATTGGCGAGCTAAGGTGGTAGCTTTGTAGGTATGAGGGTCTTGACCTGGTTCAATCAGACAGGCCATATCAATGGTATCTTGGGCAATTTCTGTTGTTAAGTCACAAAGCACACTGTAGGATGCTACCACTAGTGGCTTCTCCCTTGATGAGGTTTCACTGGTTTGACTACAACCACCTAGTGCTACTCCAAAGGCGAGAGCAGCACTAGCTAAGATGTTAGGAAGTTTAACTGGTGAAGGCTTCAGCATAGATAAACCCGCTTAAATTAGTAGCTATTAAGAACAAGAATCATTTTACAAGGCTTAGGCTGAGAACGACAATCAGTTGCAGCACGCTACACTATGATAGTGGTAGTCGTTCTCACAAAACCTAATGTTAGAAGTCCATAACCTAGGAGTCTGTTACCGAGACACTTGGGCTATTTGTGATATATCCTTCTCCCTCCAGCCAGGACAATTAACTGGCTTACTGGGGCCCAATGGTGCTGGCAAAAGTACTATGGTGAAGGCGATGCTGGGACTGATTCCAGCAGTGAATGGGGTAGTGAAATTGGCAGCCCGTCCCCTCCGGAGTCAATTAAAACGAGTCGCTTATGTTCCTCAGCGATCGCAAATTGATTGGGACTATCCGATTACGGTATGGAATGTAGTGATGATGGGTCGTACAGTCCACACCGGTTGGTTTAGGTCTCCTAGTCGCCAATCTAAGGAAATTGTTAAGAATGCGTTAGAACGGGTGGGTATGTTCGAGTATCGCCACCGTCAAATTGGCGAACTCTCTGGTGGACAGCAGCAGCGGGTATTTTTAGCGCGGGCTCTAGCTCAACAAGCGGAGTTATTATTTTTTGATGAGCCATTTGTGGGCATCGACAAAAAGACGGAAGACATTATTTTTGAGGTTTTTAGTGAACTTAAATCCCAAGACAAAACCTTACTAGTGATCAGCCATGACTTAGGAGAAACCTTAGCTCATTATGATCAACTCCTTTTATTGAATAAGCAACTGATTGCTGTGGGTTCAAGGGCCCAAGTGCTGACACCGGAAAACCTGAGCAAGGCTTATGGTAAGGTGATGAGTTTGGCCGCAGCTTGAGGGCTGAGTGTTGAGTGCTTAGTTCTGAGTGCAGAGCCTGCTAAGTCTGTCAGTCCCAGAGTAGGAGAGTAATACATGTTAGATAGGGTTCACTGTTCAGCAATGAACCCAACCTAATATATACTGATTCTTGCTGGGCTGGAAAATTGATCAAACAGGATATCACAGGACTTATGACTGACTCTCAAACTGGTCGGATGTTGCTTTCCCATAACTTTGAACTATCAGACGATAGTTTCCCTGAACTAAACCGGGAAGAATTCACTCAGGTATTTGCTGAAGGATTAAGTAACTATCCATCCTTAAAGTGTCGTAAATTAGATCATCCCCATTGGATGGTTGAAATTTTATTCCCTACTCAAGAGTTTACCCCACCTCAAGTTGGAGAATTGTGCGCTAAAGCTCTAGACGAGAAGCGGATTAGTCAAAAAAAAGGAGATTTTTTGCCAGATATATTAATATTAGGAGGTTTAAAGAAAACTCCACCCTTAAGTAATTATCCTGATACTCTCCAAACCGGAGAATGGGGAGTTGATGTTGTAGAAACGACCTCAGCAGAGCAATTTTTAACAGCCCTAGGATGGGAGGATAAAACAGCTGGTAAAACCATTGACAATGTTTTCAAGATTGAAAAAATAAATAATACTTCATCCTAAATTTAAATCAATTATCATTAGTTGGTTATAATTATAGGTTTCCTAAATCAATTGTGATAATTTTTGATCCCAAGTTCCCGACTCCCGACTCCCGACTCCCGACTCCCGACTCCCTACTCCCTTTTATTTATTATGAATTGGCTGATTGAGCCCCTAGGTTTTGAATTTATGCGGAATGCGATCGCAACGGCTGTGCTGTTGGGGATATTAAGCGCAGTGGTAGGCAGCTACTTATTTGTACAACAAATGAGCCTGATGAGTAGTGTGATTTCCCATTCGGTTTTACCTGGTCTCTCAATCGCATTTTTTTTAGGAATAAATATCTCTATTGGTGCATTGATTGTAGGTATCATTAGCGCTTTAGTGGTAGCGGTGATTCCTAAGCGTACCCGAGTCAAAGTCGATGCAGCAATGGCGTTGACCCTCAGCAGTTTTTTAGGCTTAGGAGTGATCCTAATTACGGTGCTGAAAACTAACCAACTTGACCTAGAAGATATTCTTTTTGGTGACATCTTAGGGGTGAGACCAGGCGATGTCTGGCAAACCCTGGTGATTACAGGAGTAATTTTAGTATTAACAAAGTTGTTCTATAAAGAGCTATTATTCTATACCTTTGACCCCTTGGGAGCCCAAGCTAGCGGTTTACCGGTAAAAGCAATTTATTTCGGGTTAATCGTGGCGATTACTCTCACCATTGTGGCCAGTATGCAGACGGTAGGGGTGTTGCTGGTTATTTCTATGTTAATCGGACCCGCGACTACCGCTTATTTATTAGTCAAAGAATTACATCACATGATGGGATTAGGCTCAATGATTGGAATTATTTCCAGTGTCAGTGGGATGTATATAAGCTACTATTTTAATTGGCCATCAGGTCCAGCAATTGTAATGGTAATCTTTAGCTTATTTATCCTAGCATTTTTGTTTAGCCCAACCCAAGGGATTCTAACGGAGCCAGCTGTCGCACTTCGCCAGGCTAAGTTATTGACTTTGCTGAAAGAATTATTGAGATTGAATAGAGGAGAGTAATATTAGGTTCGGTTGACTATTTATAAATGGTAGGGAATAGGGAATAGGGAATAGGGAATAGGGAATAGGGAATAGGGAATAGGGAATAGGGAATAGGGAGTTTTATGTTTTTTTTATAACTGAATCATATCTAATCTAATAAATGGGCAACAGCTTGTAACTGCTCCATATACACAGGGTAACTCATGATTGGCTTTTGCCTGGGATAGCCTGACCCAAACGATGTTCGCGTAGCCTTCCCGAAGGGTAGCCGATGCTCTGGGGCGACTCCTTCGGGAAGGTTAATTAGGCACGCCAAGGCTTGTCTTAGCTGTGTTTCGTACCTCAGCCTAGCCTAGGATGGGACTACTGAGCTTACCGGACAAGGCAGAAACTTGGAAGGTCTTCAACTGGAATTCCCTCATCGCAGGGGCCAGTAAACTTGAATGCCTCTGCTTCAATAAAATCACCAGTAACATTACCGACTAGATCATAGTTTCCTGAGAGTTCCAACTTCTTGACTGGTGCTCCTTCTTTCAAGTCATCTTCTGTCAGCTCGACCCAAATAATATTGGGGGATAAAGTTGACTCAAAGTAATAAACTTTGCTAAGGTGATTTGCTGCTGTTCGCCACATGGTAGAGGCAATATTGGGTTCTTCTGGATCAGTTAATGGTTGGAATGGAGCTGATACATTGCGAATGACCGACATTACATTGGCCACTGTTTCTCTGTCGGACTCAGGAGTAGGTAGATTTTTTAGGTAATAGCTCGCTCGTACATACCTGTCAGCTGCTCGGCCTGTTCCAGGTAGCATAGCTTCGCCACCTACTGATTCCCAATAAGCATTAAGTGCTATTTGCTCATCGTAGATAGGAGAGTTGGTCATCACCACAAATTCCTTTCCATGGTGAATAACCAGCTTGCCTTCGACGTGTTCAAAGATAGCCGAGTCACCCAGTGGATCTGAAATAGAAAAATGGACTGTAGCGGGATGGCTGATACCGCTGTCGCTAGGAAGGGTTGAGGGAACGACTTGTAACTCATCGTTCTCCAATGCACTTACCGCTTCCTGAACCGTTGCAAAATTGTCCAAAATATACTGAGTGTATGCTGACCATGATATTCCCTCACGGGAGGTGTCACGGTCGCCGAAATCTGCTTCGGCAAGAAACAGCATATTTGCCATCAAGCCTTTTTCATTCAACCCATCAACAGTAGCTGTATCGTAGGCAGCAGCGATCACACTTCCATATTTTGACTTCCACTCAACAGAATTATTACCTACTACCCCATCTCGCTCCATTCCAGCCGGAAACATCCATAGATTGGATTTAATGTCTTCATACCAATCCATACTGCGGCCAGTGACAGCATAGGTCGGTGTAACGTCTTCTGTATAAGACGCATGAAGAGCCCGTGAACATGCTTGAGCATCACTCAAAAAAACCAGATTTATGATTAACCCACAGATCAATAATGCTTTGAGAGTTCGCACAATGAAGTGCATAACTTATTCCTCCTGTGTTTATGCATGTAGATTGCACCAGTAATAAAATGTATCAGATCCTGCCAAATTTCTCTAGACCTCGCCACTAGTGATCGCGCCACCATCCCAACCCAGCCTTGAGAACCTCGCAACTCAAAGGACTTGGACTCACGAGCAAGCGCTACCATAATCAGTACCTATGACCTTGGCGACTTGAAGGGATTGGAATTACAGGCGATCGCCCCGCTCTGACTCCGAGGGAGAAACGGTACCTACGACCTGGGATGCCTAATGGCTTTGAGGGCAGCAGCGGGAGACTAGCTTTGGGGAAAAAGCGATCCTTTCCCCTACTCGTTCGCTACGGTGAAGGGTTGGGAATTCCTTAATCCTATAAGGGCGATTATGTTGTTGAAATGTAACTAATTCAACAACATAATTACTCTCAATTGAGGTACTCCTAATCCCCAAAGCTTGATTGCGATCGCCAATCCTGCGAGGAGCCACTAACAACAAGTCTAATAAGGGATGCCTTCAGGGAACATTACGGCAATCCGTTTTTTTCGCATCTCGGCTTCGGACATGCAAATTTCCTCAATCTGATTAACGACATCTTCTTCAATGCCAAGATATTGGGCCATTTTGTGGACTGATGCCTGTTCATCCGGATGATATTCTGCATCAGCAGCACAAGCCTTAATGGCCGCATAAATAATCGCACGACGACCGTTTTTGTCTAGAGTGGGGGCCTGGGCAAGAACCTCAAGTAGATCATCATCTGCCGGGTAATCTTTTGCCATGTCATACTCGGTATTGCTATGGTAACAGGCAGAAAGACATAGCTAGTGTTGTTTATTTTCTTTCCCAAGATGGTGCATCATTTATGACTGGAGCGCTGATTCCGATAGATGGCGGACTCACGTCTCAGACTCAATCATTATCATCCCTCAATGTTTCGGATACTTAAGCCCAAAAAAAACCTCAAAACGGGAGATTAATATAAGATGCTTCTAACTCAGAAGCATTAGCTAAGCTCCTCCCAAGGAGGCTCACTTCATCTTCGACCATGGGCTCTTGAGTCTTTTTAGCGTGGTCTCGCTTGTTTTTTCGACTTTGGTTTATGCTTCGGTGTGAATAACTCCCATCCCTGTCTGCTCCAGAGAGTAAAACAATATTCAAGCCGGAGGCAAATAGGAGCGTCC
>NZ_JAAHIE010000473.1:0-5723 GCF_010671945.1 Moorena sp. SIO4E2 | reverse complement strand
TCGCTCTGACCCCAGCAATTTCTTTTTGCAAGCGTTTTTCTTCTTCAATCCTGGAGTTTATCTCAGTTTGGCGATTTTTGACCTCATTTTGCTGCCTCAAGAACTGAATCTTAGAAAAGCCCCCTTGTTCATACAGGGGTCTGAGGTCTGTCAGAATACCCTCCTCAACTGTTAGGATGTCTCGGCCATTGGCAAGTTGAATCTGATTCTGTTTCAGCTGTTCCTGTAGGGAGCCAATTCTACTCTCAAGTTCAGCAATCCGAGCGTCAAGTGCAGAAGTCCCATATTGTAAACGAATTCGTTGTTCAGGGCTAAGATTAGCGCTCTTAGAACCTCCACTCAGTTGAGCGCGATAAAGTCGAATTTCTGCTAGTACCGTGTTTCGACTAGCGATCAGAGAAGGCAATTGTGAGGACAGTTGTATGTCCAAACCTGGTGGTGGTACAGGTGGATAATTAGGATTACTAATTGCAGCCTGATAAAACTGGTTTTCTCTGATTAAGGTAGCACGGCGTTTATTGAGAGACGTGAGTTGAGCCTGAGTAGCCTTAGGCTCAAACGAAAGGAGCAATTGCCCTTCTTTAACCGGCTCTCCTTCCTTAATATGAATTTTTGTCACCACTCCACCCACAGGAGCTTGGACTTCTTTAACCGCACCTTGTGGCTCTAGCTTGCCCCGGGCGGGAACGGCATAGTCAATTTTGGCAAAGTAAGCCCACACCATACCAAAAGTTGTTAGACTCAACAGTGCCCAGAGAATGGCATGAGACCAATGGGGCGATTGTTCTAGAATAACCGGCTGGTCGAATTCGAGGTGACTATTAGAAGCACGACGTCTGTCCCTGGTGTCTTGAGGAACTGCCATTTTGCTAATAGTACCCACAGAACCTAAGTTTATTTTTGGATTTGGTTTGGAACCATTGCCATTACCATTGCCATTACCATTGCCATTATATGGGCTCATAGTTATTAGCTCCTGCTATTCGTTAATACTTCGGAAAGGATGAATAATGAAGGATAAATAATAAATAATGAAGGATAAATAATAAAGAATGAAGGATAAATAATAAAGAATGAAGGATTTTCTCGGAATGTTAAGATAATTATCTGGTTGAATAATTAAATTTAGTAACTAATAAAAAACTGACTCATTGATCATTTTTATCACTTACTTTAGGGGGAGTTAGCCAAAACTTCTCGCTCTCACTTGATAGCCTCTGTAAAACCAACTACCCGACCACTAGTATTTTTTTATCCTTGAGCCTAGTCTATCCGATACCAAGGGTTAAACCAAATAGCAAATACCGAGACCATACACACTTAATCCTTCACCCTTAATCCTTAATGCTTAACCCTTCATGGTTAATCCTTCACCCTTCACCCTTCATAGCTACATTTGAGCATCTTGTTGCATGTAGAGGCAATAGTAACGACCTTTCTGAGCCATCAGTTCATCATGAGTACCTTGCTCTACTATTGAACCCCGATCCATCATCAAAATGATATCAGCGTTGCGAATGGTTCCTAGGCGGTGGGTAATGAACAATACCGTGCGTTTGTCAAAAGCTTCGGCTAGATTTAAACACACTTGCCGCTCCGTGTCATAATCGAGGGCGCTGGTGGCTTCATCTAATATCATTAACTGGGGTGATTGCAAAATCGTTCTGGCGATCGCAATACGCTGTCGTTGTCCCCCGGAAAGACCTGAACCCCTTTCGCCAACGCTGCTATTGTAACCCAAAGGCAATTCCATGATAAAATCGTGGGCCACTGCTATCTTTGCTGCCTGAATAATTTCCTCACTGTCTGCATCAGGATTGGTCAGAGCAATATTCTCTTGAACGGTTCCCTCAAACAAGAGGGTTTCCTGAGGCACAATCCCAATCTGACGCCGCAGGGAATAGAGTTCGACTTTCGAGATATCGTAACCATCGACAATGATGCGACCGGACTCTGGACCATAGAGTCTAGCCAAAAGTTTGGTCATGGTACTCTTACCGGAACCACTTTGCCCCACAATCCCTACAAATGAACCAGCTGGAATCTCGACGTTAATGTTATTCAGTTGCATTGGTCCACTCTTGGCAAAGCGGAAGGAGAGATTTTCATAGCGAATGTCTCCCCTGACAGAGGGCAAGGGGATATTACCCTGGTCTGCTTCAGCCACTTCTTTGGGTGTATCGACAATGTCACTGAGGCGTTCGAGAGATAGGGCTGTAGACTGGAAGTTTTGCCAAAGTTGGGCTAAACGCAGCAAGGGACTGGTAACGTAGCCCCCAATAATCCGAAAGGCAATCAACCCCCCTAAGCTTAATTGTCCATCTAGTACTAGATAGACCCCTACCCACAGCACAAGTAAACCCGAGAGTTTGTTCAAGAAGGTGCTCATAGAACTAGCAGCGGTAGAGGTTAGCACATTCTTGAAGCCTTCACTAACATAGCGCGCATATTTCTCTTGCCATTTCCAACGCGATCGCAATTCAATATTCTGGGCTTTAACGGTGGAAATGCCAGATAATACCTCCACTAGATAGGATTGGGTTTGAGCATTCCGTTCCGCTTTATTGCGTAGCTGTTGCCGGACAATTGGGGAAACGATCAGGGTCAGGAGCATGAACAAAGGGATTACTGACAAAGTCACCAGGGTCAGCACCCAACTAAAGAGGAACATGACCACGATGTAGATTACAGAAAAGACTGAATCTAACACCACGGTTAGGGCTGTCCCGGTCAAAAACTGGCGGATATTTTCTAGCTCATTGATCCGAGTGGACAACTCCCCAACGGGTCGTTTCTCGAAATAGTTTAAGGGTAAGCGCAACAGGTGGTCGATAATCTCGGAACCGAGAGCCATATCGATACGGTTGGTCGTATCTACAAACAGGTAGGTACGCAGGGTGATTAAAACCCCCTCAAAAACCGACACCACCAACAGTAAAATTCCCAGTACTTGCAAGGTATCGGTACTGTTTTGGGATATCACTTTGTCAATGAGTACCCGGATAATCAAGGGATAGGCTAGACCCAACAGTTGGACAAAGAAAGAAGCAATTAAAACTTCCGTCAATACCTTGCGGTAACGAACGATAGAAGGCCAAAACCAACTCAGACCAAACCGCTGGGTAGGGGTGTCTTTGGTAGGTTTTAACAGAAGTACCTGCCCGCCTTCTCCCCAGTTTTCTTCAAAATCTTTGGGTTTAAGCCGTTGAATTCCCAGCTGTGGCACCGCCAGCACTATTTGCCGTTCACTGGCTTCATAGAGAATAGCTAAGCTATCGTGCCACAACAGCATGGCTGGGGTAGGTAAACGTTTGATAGCGTTAGCTGGTACTGTTGCGAGTTGGGCAGTTAATCCCATCAGTTCTGCCACTGCACCACAGTGCTGAAGGGAGATTTGACCGGTGCGAGCATGCTGGTTTTTTAGCACCTTCCGTATACTATCTCGCCGGAAAGGAATTTTAAAGTACTTACTCAGCATTTGGAAACAAGCCAAGGATTCCTGCACTGCTCCTTTACCCCGTATAAAGGGGAATTTTGTAGGAGTAGTCTGGCCAGTGTAAATCGTCTCGGGAGCTTGATCCGGTCGGTCTGGAGCCTGGGGAATATCGTCTTGAGGTATACTGGGAATTGTATCGGTAGGCTCAGCCAGGGTTTCCGAGTCATTGGCGGTTTGCTCAGAGAAAATAGCTTCTGGAATTCCCACCAAGCGCGTTGCACCATGACCATTGACCTGTAAGCTAGACAATGCTTCTGAACTCAGACAAGACCCTACTGGTAAATTGGCGGCTGCTCCCCCACTCACAAACCATACTCGATTGGGGTCGAGTTGGCTTGACATTTGCTTGCCCCGAGGCAGGTTATAAACTAAAGCGTCTGACCAGGCTAACAGGGCAAGTGCTTTGAGGTCAGTCTCTGCCTCAGCCCGACGCCCCAACTCTGTTCCCAAAAGATCAAAGATTTCCACTAGACCACAACGGGCTTTGAAGGCATCTGAGAAAGATTTTTCTGTATCTAGCAGCCCTAAGAAGTCAGCCGCATTGATGGTGACACAAACCGCTTCCACCGATGCGATCGCAGTTTCACAGGGTATGCCCCTGACCAAACTGACCCAGCCAATAATCGCTCCTGGTTGTAGTAATTTGAGGGTTGTGGGGGTTTGACGGCGTTGGTCATAGCCGATGAGACGGGCTTTTCCTTGGAATAAAATCGAGATTTGGCCTGGCATTTTATCCCTGACCACAATTGTCTGACCCATGCGGTAGCGCAACAGTTGGCAACTCGTGGACAGTTTTTGCAGTGCTGTCCTTGACAATTTATTGAACGGAGAAATACCAGCTAGAAACTCTTGAATTGTTGTTGTATAGGTCATTGAGCCTCTTAGGAGATTACTTAGCTTAAATTTGAGATTAGTTAGCTTAATTAAATTTGATAACAGCTTCTAATGGGGTATTTATTAGGATATGCTAAGCATAGTAGGTCTGTCTTTTATGTAAAGACTCTGTAACGCACCCTAGGAATTGCTTAGCGCTTCCATCAAGAAATGTAACTAGTTGGCTATGCTATGATGGAATCAGGCAAAGTCTATTGAGACTAGCCTTAAAGAACAAAAATTTTACCGTACACCATAGACTACTGATCATTTAGCCACGGCACAGCTTCAGGATTACCATATCCCCAAGCTAGAGGGGTTTTTCGGAATCTTCCCCATCTGGCGCGGTTAGCCCAAACTATTAGCCAAATCCCGCCTATTTTCCCCCAAATCCGGAATTTTAGCCATCTATTTAGTTTCTTGAGTTTAGTTTCATTAGAAAGTCAAGTCGTTAATCTAGCGCCGCTAATTGCTGATTCAGTTGCTCACTTAGCCAGGTGCTGAAACATTCATTCAGTAGTCGCTGGCGCATCGAATCATCTAACTGGGCTGGCATAAACTTCTCCAAACGCACGATTAACAGCCATTCTCCCAAGCGTGTCGGTGGGAACAGTTGTCCGGGTTGGCTCAGGCGAAGCATTTGGGCTAAGGCGGGGTGAGGTACGCTCAGTTCAACCGGACCGATTAATCCGCCAGTCTGAGCTTCTGGTCCTTGGGAATATTCCCTGGCTAGGTCAGCAAAAGACTCTTCTCCTTCTTGAATTCGGAAATAGATTTCTTGGGCTACCCCTGGGTCTTTAGTCCGAATCAGGGAATAAATCACCCGGTCTAATTGTCCCTTCCTCTCCAGAAAATAAGATTCCAGTTTGTGACTCCAGGTTTGTTGTTTGTATTTCTCAATCAGAATACTTCGTACCGCTAGGGCTTCTAATTGAGCTGGATTCATACCACGCTGCTTTAGCCAAGCCTGTTTAGCCGTCTCGTCAATGAGCTGATTTTTTTCCAAGAACTGCTGATAGGCTTGAGCCTTCTCCTCTGGTGTGCAGCTTGCGGTAGCCACTGCCTCGTCAATGATAATCTCACGGATTAACGGTGGCAGCAATTGGTAACCAGCTAGCAGGGGAACAATTTCTTCTGCACTAATGACGCGATCGCCTATTCGTAAAACTGTAGTTGTCCCCATAAGAAATGTTTGGCTTTGTGGTAGCGCTAGGTGGATAGGATGGAGATATTACCCACCGTATATTATAATTCCTAATTTTCAAGCTTCAACAGTACAGTTTTTCCACATTCACGAAAATAGGGTATTGGTATAGCACTACCCATTAAGATGTTTGACATTGTCTTGATGCAA
>NZ_JAAHIE010000472.1:0-5762 GCF_010671945.1 Moorena sp. SIO4E2 | reverse complement strand
AGGGAAGACTTTTTGGGCGCTTTGGCAATAGGCAATCAGCCAATCGTAACTATAGGGTGCATACTCTTTAAAATGATTATTATACTGATTATCTTTTAACAGTATTGTCCTAACAGTAGCGCGTAGTGCTATATGAGGTTTTATATGAGGTTTTATATGAGGTTTATGAGGTTTTATATGAAGTTTATGAGGTTTTATATGAGGTTTTATATGAAGTTTATGAGGTTTTATATGAAGTTTATGAGGTTTTATATGAAGTTTATGAGGTTTTATATGAAGTTTATGAGGTTTTATATGAGGTTTTATATGAGGTTTTTTATGAGGTTTTATATGAGGTTTATGAGGATAAGAGATATATAACAGGGCTAATATTAAATTGTTCCAACTAAAAATTAGGAACTCGGGAGAACAGGTCAAAGTTGCAGAACAAATGAACTATGTATACCGCTACGCGAACAGACATCAGCTAAGCTATCAGCTTATGGCTGATCACAGCGTCGAAACATCTGATATCCTAGCCAGCAATGGTTTTGTGGCTTGTCTGGTGATTGGTTTTCCTGCAACACAAATTCATTCCTTGCTGATTTCCAGCAAGTCTCTAAACTGCACAAAGGAGTAAAAATAGTGAAACGAACTTTACTGAGAAGCTTGCAAGCTTTTCTGATGACAATTGTGTTGATGCTCACAATGGTGGTACAGCCTGCCACTGCAGCAATTCAAGTTAACTATGGTGAGTCTTACCACCTAGAAAACCAATGGTCTGATGGTAAAAGTTATCTAGATACATGTGGTTTATATGATTATTGTGACTCACCAAATGAGGAAAGCAAGGTCTTCACAGATCAAAAACCAGATCGGGTTGAAGCGGGGACTGGGTTATGGGCAATTCAGTCCGCTACGGGATTAGAGAACGGAACTGTTGTGTCTATTGGTGACCTAGTATACCTACAAAACAAATGGTTTTCCGAGGGTGTTAAAAAGGGTTATCTAAATGTAGATGCATGTGCTGCTAGTCAATCAACTGTTCAGCTCGAAGTCTTCACACCTTTTGTAACCACCCCAGATTACCAGGCAGGAACTGGGACATGGAAAATTGAATCCGCTACGGGAGCAGAGAACGGAACCCCCGTATCCACTAGCGACCTGATTTACCTACAAAACCAGTGGTCTGGTGGTAAAAGCTACCTAGATGCATTTGGTGACTCACATACCTATTGTACCGATACCACTAAACACAAAGTTGCCACAAATCCAAAAGCAGACCGCATTGGGCAAGGAACCGGGACATGGAAACTCATACCAACCAATATTGCTCCGGAGGTGAATGGATCTATTCCCGATCAAGTCACAACAGTGAGCCAAAACTACATTTACACCATCCCTGCAGAAACTTTCACTGATCCTGATGGCGACGAGTTGGCCCTATCTGCAACCCTTGAGGATGGCTCACCGTTACCTACTTGGTTGACGTTCGATCCCTCGACTAACACTTTTTTTGGTACTCCGGCAGCAGGTGATATTGGCACGGTGACAATTAAAGTCTCTGCTTCTGATGGGATTGTTATTGTCACCGCTTCCACCACGTTTACCCTCACAGTCAACGATATTTGCCGCGTATCGGCAGTAGGCGAATCGCCAGCAGAGTGTGTGGTAACCCTCCCAGATGACGGTACACCTGTCACGGTTCCCGTCGAGATTCAGACTCCCGCAGAGGCCACTACCCTGCCGCTCGATTTGATGTTGCTGCAAGATTTGAGCAGTTCCTTTGGGAATGATCTGCCCGTCTTACGGAGTTTAGTACCTAACTTAGTGAGCGAACTCCGCAGCCTCCAGCCCGATACTAACTTTGGTCTCACCGCTTTCGTCGACAAGGCCATTTCTCCGTTTGGCAATGGTGGGGATTATGTTTACCGAACCGTCTTGAAGTTAACTGCAGATTCTGATGCTTTCCAGAATGGTGTGAATAGCTTGATTATCAAGTCTGGAGGAGATGATCCTGAAGCATCTTTAGAAGCATTGTTGCAAGTTGCCGTTCGAGCTCAAAGTGAATTAGGTGCTCGTCAGAGTGCCCGAAGTGCGGTCATTGTTTCCACCGATGCTCGTTATCATAAGGCTGGTGATGGTATTACTGCTAAACTTCCCATTTCCACTCCCAATAATGGAGATGCTATTCTCGATGGCGGTGGTACTGGTGAAGATTATCCTTCGGTTGCACAGGTTAAAGCTGCAATCAACAACGCCAACTTACTGCCTATCTTCTTGGTGACCAGCGATGTTAAACCTGACTACGAGGGTCTCGTCAGCCAGTTGGGTGTCGGCGCTGTGGTCGAGTTGAAAGCCGATAGCTCCAACTTGATTGATGCTTTGAAGAATGCCTTAGAAATTGTCAATCAGAACTTAACGATCGTGGTTTTGGGTGATGAGTTCGGTTACGTCACCGATGTAGATCCGGATCAGTTCAATGACATTGAACCTGGATCTGAGGTCACCACCAATGTCACTTTCCAGTATCCTGGTGCCGGCAGTGATGATGAGTTAACCATCCGTGCCATCGGTCTCGGTGACCTTGTTATTGACGTTGTTGTTAACTTAACTGACATTGACTAAGTTTCACCAGTTGAGTATGTAGAAGAGATTTAAAGCCGCAGTAAATATCAAAGTCGCCTGAGGGCTTCGGGAGACTATAAACGGACGGTTCGAAGGGCGTAAGACTTCTGGTTTGGAAGCAACTTCACCCTCAGCGTCAACCCACCAGGAATCCAAACAACTTTCGTTGTTTGGATAGACTGGAATCCCCGCCCTAAAAGTAAGGGGAGGATGTCAATTTGCAACACAACCTTGAGCATACCTGATTACTCATCTAGTGGTTGGTTAGCTCGATTTTGAATCTCATGGTAGACAACACAGCTAAAAAATGGAGGAAAAACTATGGCTAGTTCTTTGGTTGTTATTAGTGGAGATAATCCAGTTGAAATAAATCCTGGAGATGGAAAACAATTCAAATTTGGTTTTCCAGAAACAGAACGTCCAGATCCAAGCAAACCCGCAATTTTACTTTTGAATGTTCAAAATCTTATTGAGCGCTCTAATGTAAAACTAAATGGTAGCTCAATTGGCTACATATACCCTACTCTGGGGTTTTCAGTTCAAAACACACTCACCAGCCCAAAATACGGAGGTAATCAGTTCTATCTCTATGCGGGCGATGCGGGTACTAATGCTTTGTATGTAAAGGTGGACGAGTTCTTGAAAGATGTGAGTGGAGGATCACTAAATTTATCTGATTCCTACTGGTCAACTCAAATGATTAACGTTAGCGGGGGTTATCAGCTAAATGAACAGGGATTCACCCAAGAAGGTTTTGAAGCGGATTATAATACCGGTACTAATCGTTTGAGCATCGAATCTGTATCTCAGTCCTTCAAGGTTAAAGATATCTTTTTGCATTACCATTTTAAACAAACAAAACAGTCTTAGATGTGATTTTGCACTAACCTCTGTTTTACTCTGAGGTGGGATAGGGCATTACAGCCCTATCTTGTTTCAAAAACTAAAATAACATCAGCCTAAATAGTTGTAAGTCAACTACTAAATTCAGCGTTGTCACAGATGCAAAACCGAACCAGGTAGGAGTTGGGGCTGGGACATGGAAAATTGTTGATTGATGATGTGTTTTGAGCACACCTGATCATTTATCTAGTGGTCGATTAGCTCGATTTTTAATCTCGTAGTGGAGCAACACAGCACAGCTAAAACGAGGTTTTGGAGTTTTGATATAAGGCTTGCACAGCAAGCTTTCATCACAATTTTCGAATTCTCAGATCTTGTACCAGTACATTAATAACAAATTAGTAACTACGAGAAAATCAATTTGGATACTGTAAGGGGTAAATTATCTTACTATTCCCAATTTCCTATGCCCCATGCCCTATCTTAACCAGTCAATTTTAGACTTGGTGCAAGATCTCAGTTTTAGCTGTGTCACAAGTTCAATCGTTATACCCAATAACAAAATGATGACAAGAACCATTAACGACTTAATAAATGCAAAGCCAGCAAAAAGTGAAGAGGATGCATACCAACTCACAATTCTAGACGAACTTACATCCGACAGCTATTTATGGAACTATTCATGGAGTTCAGATCAATCCGAAACAAGAGTATGTATACCATCAACAGAATACAAAATTAAAAATGAATTTGAAACATATTTTAGACAAAGTGATAAAACGCCACGTGACCTATGGCTGCAAAAATTACGATTACTTGAGAAACTTGGATATGCTGATGAAGCCAATGATGTTAACCAGCTAATAAGCAGGGTATTTACCCAGGGAAAATATGAAGAACTTAATCAGGAATACCAAACTAATAATGCATTAGATGAAAACGTAATCTCATACGTTGTTGTACCCTCCTTAAAGGGACACCTGATGGAAACTATCACTTCAATCAAGCTGCAAACTACAGGCAAAAGAGTTGTTGCCAATATAGTTACTGTATCGGACGATGAAGTGGAATTTATAAAAGACAATTACAAAAATTGCCTACGGATCATCAAACATCGCAACCACCACGAGGTAAATCCAGCATTCAAAGCCGGCGGACTGTTTGAAATAAACATTGTTTGTGCTGACAGAGAATTTTCAAATAAAGCGACATTAATTAATCTTGGTATACGCTTGGCCTATTATTCCAAAGCAAAATATATTGGGTTACTTGAATCTGGTGATATTTTATTAAGAAATCATGCAGATATAACGACTTTCACCCTCGATCAAACCGATGCAAGTTTGGTGCATTGCGATCTGCACTTTGTAGACCAAGAGGGCAAGTTCATTGATATTAATGCAGACACTGAAGAAGCAAAACGAGCTAGATGGACCGCATACACAAGGGATAACTTTAATCAAGAGAGTATTGATGACTTAAGACAATGTTCTTTTATACATGTCTCAGGGATACTGTTTCATACCAAGGCTCTGATTGATCTTCAAATAAAAACTTATCTATGCGATCCTCGATTCGACAAATGGTCCACCATACAAGAGATGATCCTACGCTTAGATAACATTACTAGCGATGATCCTAATAAGCAAATAATCGCCTATTATCCTAATAAATTAGTCAAGGCAAGGACACAGAAATACAACATAGAGAGTCTAGCCCAATTAAAACTGCACCCACAACGCAAAAATATCCTGATATTATGTTACTTGGATTATGTTTCTAGAGGGTTAGAACCTTCATTGTCAAAAAGAGCCACAATTACAGCCAACAGTGAACAACAGGATGTCTACATGTGTGTTCATGATCTTGATTCAACACAAATTATCATTTATAAAGTAGGCCATGAACATATAAGATTTGAATTTGAAAATAGACATGAACTAGTTAGCTATCTATCCTTACTGAGTCCTGCCAATAATATACTATTTGATGAAATTAGAGTTTATAATTGGCATTTCTTAGAGGATTTTTACGACACCAATTTCAATACATATCCAATCACAATAGAAGCATTTACCGAAAATTTTTTAATGGCGGAAGTCCTGTATCCTGATCAAGATTACAATATTAAAGAAATGGAAATAATCAACAGAAAATATATGCAGATTTTGGCCACACAATACAACAGTGAAAGCTTTGCAAGTCTCACCAGAGAACAAAAACTTGAATTTTTAAAAACCCATAATTTAAGGCCAAAAATTAAAAGTATCAATCAATTTGAAAAGAGGCTCTATTGTGATTGGATATGTATT
>NZ_JAAHIE010000471.1:0-5769 GCF_010671945.1 Moorena sp. SIO4E2 | reverse complement strand
AAGTAAAAACGCTTACTATGATAAAGGTTGGGCCTCTGAAGATGCCCGAATTTGTGCTGCATTGCACCTAGAAATGCCTGGTTGGAATCAAGCCTTGATTGCGTTTACCAAAAGTGGTGGTTATGGTTATTTTGGGGATAAGCTGGCTCAGATTAGCCAGCCAACCCTAATTTTATGGGGTGACCATGACCAAATTTTAGGGACTGCTGCTGCTAGCAAGTTTAAGCATGCCATCCCACAATCTCAATTAATTTGGATTAAAGACTGTGGTCATGTGCCTCACTTGGAACAAGCTCAAATTACTGCTGAGCATATTTTAGAATTCGCCTAGACTTCGGCGGGGTGGATCTCATTAAAGCTGTTTGACCCGGTGGGTGGAATGGGGATCAGGCGTGGAATGGGCATCTTGCCCGTTACAATTTTCAAACGGGCTGTCCCAACAAAGCGCGAAGAGGCGGAAAATGACGCTAGCCCTTGGGTGGTGCGTTACGGGGCGGGCTGCCCCAACACTGGCTACGAGGTTGAACATGAGGGCAAGCCCGCCCCTAACGCACCCTACGCACCCTACGCAACTTTCCCCTATTGCCTATTGCCTATTGCCTATTGCCTTTTTCGGCAATTCGTGTGTTTACAACCGAGATACAAACGCGCTTATAGCATTTTCAGTTAAGTTTTGAAAACGCGATCGCATGTCCAACATACCAGGGAATATTGGGATAAGCTGGTTCCAGGGGCATGATTTTATATCCTAGAGAGTCAATAAAAATCTCAATGGTTTGATTCTTCAGTTTAAAGGACTCTTGATTACCATCATCTACTTCATAAATCAGGATGGGCTGATACTCTTTAATAGTTTCAATCATCCCCCTTAAAACATTAATTTCTGCTCCTTCCACATCGATTTTCACGACCGTTGGGGGTTTCAAAGTCTTTTGGGACACCAAATCATCAATACACACAAGGTCAACTGTCATTTCACCCCTGAGATCTGGAGGTGTACCCGCTGTAGCTAAAGTAGCTCCCCCTGAATGATGGGCCAGCAACAATTCTCCGGTTCCGGTTGATTCAGAAACGGCTTGTGGGAAAACAGTAACATTGGAGAAGCTATTAAGCTCGACATTCCGTCGAATAATGTCAGCATTGTTTGGGACTGGCTCAAAAGCATAAACCTGTCCAGATGGCCCAACTAGCTTCGCAGCAATAATAGTAAAAAATCCAATATTGGCACCGATATCATAGAAGATATGATCACGGTTTAAGCAGCTTGCTAAAGCGTTCTGAAGTGGAAGTTCATAGGTACCACGTGCAAAATCAGGATTAGAACCATCCCCATGGAATTTTAGTCCTGCACCTACTCCATGGTTAAGGGTTACCTGTTGATTGCTTAAATTCATGACTCTACACCTTTGCTACAAAGTTTTGAAATACACTTCCTGTATCGTTGCCCCATTCCCAGTTAGCAACAATCCCAACTCGATTAATTCTAAGACGCGCCGCATCTGGATAAACATCTGTCAGGGCACGATACAATACTGGCTCATCATTGATGAATATCATGTAATTCATGCCATCAAAAACCATGCGGAGCCGATGAGAGACACCCCAGGAAATGCGTTTACCCACATTTGTCCAGACAGCATCAAATAATTCTTCAAAGCCATTGAGATAGAAAAAGGAAGACATGGAAGCACCACCGTAACAGTCATCTAACCAGTTATTGATAGTGATATAGTTGTCAGCATCCTGCCAAAAGATAAACCCTCCACGACCTTTTTCTCCCTGTCCTCGTCTAGTTCCAGGGGGAGTAATGTCTACCTGTAAATCCGCTATTTCTGGCTGATCCCAATCAATGGTGTAGGCAGTGCGACCTGGATTAGGATGCTTAGCATCAGCTTGGACTTTGGCTGTACTATTCCCAGTCAGCTTAATTACCCCTAGCCCAATATTCCGATGCCAGACTTTGCTACCACTAGTGGTGGTTTTTCCCATCAAGTCCCCAGCTGCACCAGCAAAATCTTCAGTGATAGCTATTTCGGTACCCTCTACTACCCAAGGGGAGCCTAGGTCAAGTTCGGAAGGAATAGGGATAGTGCGTGGGTGAGCCTCAAAGGAGCGAAAATACAGACTATTATTAGGGTTAATCCCACCAATGCCAACACCGGTAGCGTTTTGCAGGCGGGTATCTGTAAAGCACTTGTTAAAGACTAACTGGCCATTGAGATACAGGCTGAAAGTCTTACTATCATCCAATATCTGTAAAGAGTTGATCGCTCTTGGCTGTAAATACCATAGATCGCTCACAGCTAAACATTCCCAGCTATCATGGTCTTGAATCATAAGTTGACATTTCTCCCCGTCTGCTAGGAAACTCCAGAATTGGTTTTTATCCTGAACACGCCACACAATGCGGACTCCAGTTATCTGAGTAGACGTTTCGACCAGCAAATGGATTAGCCCAGAGGGTGTGGGACACTCCAACATAGCGACGCTATCCGGTTGAGTGGCTCTAGCACCATCAGCTGTTAACTCATAACTTCCTTGAGAGACACTCCAGACACCACCCTTGTCCGCTTCAGCACCATCTAGCAAACCATCACCAATCAGGTCATCTGCTGCCTGAGCTGTACCGTACCAGGTGGCGATGTCTGAAATTTGGGCTACATTAGCGCCATAAATGCGCGTATCGACTTCAAAACCATTCTGTCCCAAAATACTTTGGTATACACCAGCATATACTGTCGCATCATCATTGAAAGGATCAATAGCAATGGGACGCATGTTAGGGTAAGCGGCCAGACCATGAGCATTAGGAACAGAAGCAGCATAATAGGCAGCTCCCTTTTCCCGCAAAACCACGATGTAATAAACCTGGAGATTTTGTAAGCCCCTAAATGCTGAGAGCAGATACCCGCCCAACCGAGTCCACAACTCTCCATTTTCTGCCCCAGTGGCATGAACAATAAAGGCATTTCCCTCTACAGTCGGGTCAACAGGAACTTCCCTGGGGAACCAACCCACTGCCATATTTTCATCAATATTTGGCAATTTAAACGGTTTGAAATATCTTGAAATTCTGGAGGTACTACGAATCCACCATAGGAGCTTTCGCAGCATCCTGCTTTTTTCCTGACTGGAAGTCCAACGCAGAAGCCGTTTAGCCGGTTTATCTGTCTCAGGACCAATCATCCACCGATGGAGTCGTTCTGTCAGGGGCTCAATCCTTTCGGTCTGGGATGTATTATGACCATTGCTCAGAAACACTGCAAAGGCGAGTCCATTGGTACGGGTGTACGGACCATAAGCAATGCCCTGTCTGCCCCACGCAGGTTTTAGCAGGGGCTGGAGACGTAATGCGCCATTGTCAATCCCAATCAGCTTTTCGACATCTATACCCTTACGAACTGCACCACTGGAACTTTTAGTACCAATGGTTTTACCTGCACAACAGTTGTCTGAGAATGAATCTGTGAAGGATTTGTTTACTAAATTTTCTGGTGGATTTAATTGTTGCATGTTGTTACTTATTTATATAGCGTTTTTAAATGAGATGTGAAACTAGGATTGATGGAAATTATGAATTCCCTACTCCCTACTCCCTACTCCCTACTCCCTTCTTCTTTATTTAAGATAAACACAAAATAAAATGGATATATGATAACCCATATATCCATAACTGATATGACTGATAAAAATCTTGAACACTCTTATTATTTATGATTTCATGATTATCTTGAATGAAGTTGCCAAATTGGCTAATTTATCGCTGCATCAATACTCTTCAAAATTATGATTCAAACTATATCGACGAAATAATTCATAGTTTTGAAAAAAACAGTCTAAAAACTCCCCCTCTGAAACATCCCTCAGGGTTAGCCAGCGCGGATGAGGAATTAGTTGTTTCATTTGAGATTGATGTTGGTCTAGGGCAGTACGTTTGATATCAAAAATATCACCAATATAGACAGATAATCTAAAATCATTCAGTAAGCGAAACCCTGAGATGATGTTTTTTTTAAAAAAGGAGATCAGGTTTGGTTTACTCCCTTCGACCCTTGTCCAAGGCCAGTGATTCCAGAACCATATAGGATACTCATAAACTGTCACATCAAATTTAATTGTTTTGAGTGCAGCTACGACAATTTCATTGGTAGCATTATGGTCAGATACCCCATCGTTGTAGTAGGGAATAAAAATTTCTTCAGGAAGATAGTTAAGAATAATTTTGGCGACGTTTTGGATAGCTAAATTTCTGGTTTTATCTAATGTTCCATCTTTGAATTCCAAAAAGCTGACATCATGGTGTTGCAGACCAAGTTTTTGAGCTGCTGCCAAGGCTTCATTAGCGCGTATTGATTTTACTTGATTTGCTGGAATAAGATGAGCATGAGATTGACATCCATCTGTCATAAAAACAATTTTAACATCGGCTCCGGCTTGCTTTTTACGGATAATTGTTCCACCACAGCCAAGGGTTTCATCATCCTGATGGGGGGAAAATATAATCGCTGAGCGTCTTAGATTATTTCTTTCATACTCAACTCTGGTACTATGGATTAGAAAACGATAAAACTGGCGTACCAGAGTTTGTAAGGATAATTGATTGTTCATTTTTAACTTGTCACTTGTCACTATTCCCTGAGCCGAAGTTCAACACTTCTGTCTTTTACTTTCAAAGAATAGTCTTGTACTGCGTAAGTAAATCATCAACAACTTTCTCGAAAGAAAATAGTTCAACCGCTCGCTGATGTCCAGCTTGTCCCATGGATGTTCTAAGTTCTTGGTCAGAAAGAAGTTGCAAGATAGCGTCTGCTAAAGCATCAGCATTACTCCGTTCAACCAGCAGACCTGTCTTACCATCTTCCACAATCTCGGGAAAAGCACCAGCTTGGGTAGCAATAACGGGAAGACCTGCAACCATAGCTTCCACAATTGGCATCCCAAATGCTTCGTGACATACTGACGGAAATACAAAAATGTCTGCCTGCTGATAATAATTGACTAACTTAGATTGAGGAAGGGAGCCAGTGAAGGATACTTGGCTGGCTAGATCAGCACCAAAGTGATCATTCAATTCGGACAGGTATCGTCTCAGGTAACCTGTCCAACTTTCATCACCGTAGAATGATGCTAACTCTGCCACTTTGGAGTCATCACTTAATCCCACAAGATAGTCGTAGGGTAATGCACCTACAGGACCAACGAGATCAAGTTTGGTTTCAGGGCAGCGCTCGAGCACTTTTCTAAAAGCTTCTAATAAGACATGGGAGCCTTTTTCTGGAGATACTCTCCCCACGTATAGTAATCGTTTAGCACGATTTTTTGTGCTGCCATTTTGCTGATTATCGCTGACATAGAAATTCATGAAGCGATCAAGGTTTACCCCATTAAAAACCGGCTGACAGCGCTCGGCAAATTTAGGGAAACGCTGGCGAATCCCTGCTGTGATATACTCACTAGTACCAATAACTAAATCTACCTTACTAAGCCGCTTTTCTATAATTTTGTGATCGAGTTGGGTCAACCACTCACAATGCATGTGCAGGGCAATTTTTATTCCTGGGTTCAAAGCTCGTATCACTGGAATAAACTGAGATAAGTTGTGAATGTGAACAACATCACATTGCTGTTTTTTCAAGTCATTGGCTACCTGTAAAATATATGCTAGGTAATAGAGTTGGGAGCCAAATATAGGACGTTTTTGATTCTGGAATCCTGGAATTTTTTCCAGATAGTTTAGCAGTTTTTTATCCCGGCCTATGGGAATATATC
>NZ_JAAHIE010000470.1:0-5797 GCF_010671945.1 Moorena sp. SIO4E2 | reverse complement strand
AGTCTCTCTGGTAGCAATTTTGGATGCGGATAAGGAAGGGTTCCTCAGGGCAGAGCGATCGCTTATTCAAACTATAGGCAGAGCAGCACGTCATGTCCGAGGGCAAGCCATTATGTATGCTGATACCTTTACAAAAAGCATGAGAAAAGCGATTGATGAGACTAATCGCCGTCGTAAGATTCAAATTGAGTATAATATCAAAAATAACATTGTACCACAGCCGATTCGCAAAACCGCCAACAATCCGATTTTGACATTTTTGGATGTCTCCCGACGGTTGAATTCCCAACAGTTGGAAGCGGTGTTTGAACAGGTGGATGATGTGCCTTTAGAGAAGATTCCGGAGTTGATTAATCAGTTAGAAGAACAGATGAAGGAAGCAGCAAAGACGTTGGAATTTGAAACGGCAGCAAACTTACGAGATCGCATTAAGCAGCTGCGGGATAAACTGCTAGGTAATCCAAGTTGACTAAGATTTTTTACACTAACAGGAGTTGGAGTAATTATTGACATGTGTACGGCATGCTCGGGATGTTGAGAACAGGCGCACTGTGGAGAGATTTGCCCTCTGGCTATGGCGTTCATACTCAACAGGACTATAGCCGACCTGTTACCCCCTCCGATTGCTCATGACAAAACGCGATGCGTGAGCATTGAGCCGCTACAGGAACGCTTTTTTGTCTCGATCCCACTCTCGGTGCCATTTGCTATTGAGGCCAGCAGACACGCCCTAGAGTCTGTATGTAAAGTTTTGTGACAAAAACCAACACTCGGCATAAAAGGGAGGCATTACTCCTGATTAATACATAGTTGACAGGAAACTGAGATGCTCGATATTTGCCAAAGATTAAACTAAGTGTCCTCATCCCAAGGGGGATTTCTTCCAAAGAATAAAGCAGTAGAGCTTTGATACCAAATCCGCTCTAGTAGCCCCCTGTTAAATATAGGTCTACTTTGTTCAAAAGGGTGTATTCGACCCAGATTCCCTATGAATTCTATAACTTATGAGACTAACATTGAGCTGTCTTAACCTGTTGAGCCAGATCATTGGTAAGGGAAGATGGGCAGCAAGTAAGTTTTTCGTGCTTGTTTGTTCTTCAACCTATTTGACCTGTTCCCCGTTGCCAACCCCTGTGCAGGCGCAACCGATAGTTGAAGCCAACGATGGTACTGGTACTGTTGTCAACCCTGAGGGTAACCAATTCAACATTGATGGCGGTAAGCTGTCGGGAGATGGTGCGAATCTGTTTCACAGCTTCCAGAAATTTGGTCTGAGTGAAGGTCAGATTGCCATCTTTCTCTCTAATCCTAATATCCAAAATATCCTAGGGCGAGTCACTGGTGGTGATGCTTCTGTCATTAATGGCTTAATCCAGGTTACAGGGGGTAATTCAAATTTATTCCTGATCAACCCCGCCGGGATTGTCTTTGGTCCTGGTGCCAGCATCGATCTACCTGCTTCTTTTACCGCCACCACCGCTACTGGTATTGGTTTTGATGGCGGCTGGTTTAACGCTATTGGTAGCAATGACTATGCTTCTTTGGTAGGCAAGCCCAATACTTTTGATTTTGCTGTCTCCCAACCAGGTGGGATCATCAATTTAGCTGATTTAGCAGTTAAAGAGGGGCAGAATTTAACCTTAGTAGGTGGTACTGTGATCAGTAATGGCACTCTTACTGCATCTGGTGGTCAAGTTACTATTGAGGCTGTGCCTGGAGAAAATTTACTCCGTATTTCCCAGCCAGGTAATATTCTCAGTTTAGAAGTTTCCCCCTCTGCCACTGTTCCCTTCACTCCCCTTTCCCTACCGGAACTGCTGACAGTTGGCGGCGGTGATGCTACAGGAATTGAGGTAAATCGTGAGGGTACAGTACAACTGATAGGTTCTGGTATCCAGGTGGAAGATGGTGATGTGGTGGTCCAGGATATCAGCGCTGGTAAGCAAGTAGTTATTGAAGCAGACGGTAATATTCGGACAGCATCAATTACTTCCGATGGTGGAAGAATTTTCCTCAATAGTAGAGAAGGAGAGATTGATACTAGTAGTGGCACACTGGATTCAACGGCGGTAAGTGGTGATAGTGGAAATATTGACCTGAAAGCAGAAGGTAATATCACTACCGGGAGTCTCAAGGCTTCCAGTAATAATGGTGATGGTGGTGATATTACTGCCGTTAGCGATAGAGGAAGTATTGATACTAGTGCTGGCGTAGTTGATTCTTCCTCTGTGAAAGGTAAAGGAGGAGAGGTTCAATTATTCGCTACCGAGGGAACTATTAATGCTGGTGATATAAATGCTGCTAGTGGTAATGGTGACAGTGGCAACGTTACTCTTGTTGCTGGTAGTGACATCAGTAAAGGAAATGTTACTGCTACTTCTACTATTATTTCCATTCTAGATTTCAGAAACCAGAATTATACTATACAAAGTTCAGAATCTCAAGTCTCACCAGCACCTGAACCTCCACCTTTTTTAGATCTAGATCCACCCATGATTGAACCTCCTTCAGTCATCGACCCAAAGCCATTACCACCGCTACCACCACAACTACAGTCAGATTTTCCACCACTACGACCACCACAACCTCCAACAACAGTAATTCTTGGACCTGTAAATCCTGTAAATCTTTCAAATTCTTCCCTACCACCACAACCACAGTTAGAGAATCAAGCACTACTACCACCTGAATCTCCAAGAAGAGAAATTCTTGGACCTGTAAATCCTGTAAATCCTTCAAATCCTTCCCCAACAACACCATCAGGAAGGTCAGACAATCAAAACTCTGCCTTGCCAAGCCAGGTTAATCGATCAGATTTGGCGGTCAATCAGAGCAAGAGGTTAAACAAGACTCAAGCAATTGGACTAGAACGACTGACAATCCTGGTACTGGAAATTACAGAGTGTCTGGCAGAAGAACAATTGCTCATAAATCCTCAAGGATTTTCTAGACAAGTTGGTGCAAAAGATTACACTAAAGCTGCTGAATGCTATCATAAAAATTTAGAATTTGCACGAAAAATTGGTGATAACTTGCGAGAATCAAAAGCTCTACATAACCTCGGAGTAACTTACTATATTTTGGGAGATTATGGCAAAGCTCTAGACTATCATAAACAGCATTTTACTCTTGCCCAATCAGACCCAAACTTAAGAAGAAAACCGCAAGCTTTAAGTGGTTTAGGAGCAGCTTATGGTGCAATAGGAAACTATGACAAAGCTATTGAATACTATAAACAGGGTCTAGAACTAGTAAACTCAACCGATGAGTCTGAGATGGAAAGGAATATAGTAAGCAATATCGGATTAGCTTACTACGCTAAGAAGGAATATACCAAAGCACTTGAATACAAAGAAAAAAGTTTAGCGATCGCTAAAACATCCGATCACCTACCTGGAAAGGCAAGAGCATTATCTAATTTGAGCTTGGTGTACTATACCCTGACCGACTATAACCAAGCAATTGAATACTCTCAGCAGAGTTTAGCGATCGCACAAAAATTGCAAGATAACTATGGACAGTTAGTAGCCCTAGAAAATTTGGGAATAATTTACTATGCTCTAGAAGACTACAACCAAGCAGTAAACTACCAACGCCAGAGTTTAAAAATTGCCAAGCAACTAGGTGATCGCCACGCCAAGGGACGAGCTTTAAGCAACTTAGGTGATGCTCTCTACAAAGCCGGAAATCCTAAAGAAGCAAATGAGGCTCTATTTGCTGCCATTGAAATTTGGGAGTCTTTGCGGTCAAACTTAGGCAGCAATGACCTTGAGAGAGTATCCATTTTTGAAACTCATCAAACAACTTATAGCGCTTTACAAGAGTATTTAGTAGATCGAAAACAATTCAATCAAGCCCTAGAAATTACTGAAAGAGGACGAGCAAGAGCCTTTGTTGAACTATTAGCGAGAGGTTTATCAGAGTCTGAATCAAACCTCAAAACTAATAAACCGATTGCCCCTCCGAATATCAAACAAATAAAAAAAATTACTGAAGAACAAAACTCGACAATAGTTTTATACTCTCTTATCAAAGAAGTCGTCGAAGCCGAAGGTGTGCGCCAACTTGAAGACAAAGAGCTTTACATTTGGGTAATTAACCCTAGAGGTAAAATCGCTTTTCGTCAGGTTGATTTAACTAATCTAGATACATCTCTGAAAGAATTGGTTGTTATCACTCGTAAATCAATTTTTTTCAGAAGAAGCCCATCCCTAGTTGATTTAGTTCCCAGAGAAAGATTGACTAAAACAGAGAGAGCTGGTCAAACTGAACAATTAAAACAACTGCATCAACTGCTCATTGAACCAATTGCCGAACTCTTACCTACAAATCCCGAAGCTCGTGTAACCTTTATTCCCCACGAATCCTTGTTTCTAGTACCTTTCCCAGCACTACAAGACGCTTCTGGTCAATACCTGATCGAAAAACATACTATGCTCACTGCTCCCTCGATTCAGGTGCTGGATTTAACTAACCAGCAACGGCAACTAGTTTCTGGAGAAGAGATGCTAGTAATTGGTAATCCCACGATGCCTCAAGGTTTGCCCCCTCTTCCTGGAACAGAAACAGAAGCGCTAGCGATCGCTGAGATGTTCAATACTCAAGCCCTGATTGGCAATCAAGCCACCAAGAAATCAGTTGTTGAGCAAATGTCAAAGGCAAAGATCATACATCTAGCTACTCACGGCTTACTGAATGACTTCCAGGGATTAGGTTTACCAGGAGCGATCGCCCTTGCTCCGACTAAAACAGATAAAGGTTTTCTCAGTGCTAGTGAAATACTCGACCTCAAGCTTAGTGCTGAGTTAGTAGTTTTAAGCGCTTGCAACACTGGTAGAGGTCGAGTTACCAGTGATGGCGTGATTGGATTATCCCGTTCTTTAGTGGCTGCTGGTGTACCCAGTGTGGTTGTTTCCCTCTGGAAAGTACCTGATGACTCCACAGCTGACCTGATGATTGAATTCTATCGCCAGCTACAACAAACACCTGACAAAGCAGTTGCTCTACGTCAAGCCATGCTTACGACTCTTAAACAGTACCCAAATCCAGTTGAATGGGCGGCTTTTACCCTGATTGGGGAAGCCGAGTAATCAAGGAGTTGCAGGAGTTCAGAATCACAGAGTTTTGGATTACTATAGTTCCCTAAGGGTGATAAATCTGTACAGAATAATAAACCGATGAACACTGAGCTCCAATTTCCTTGGCAACAAGACGCAGTAATTCGCCAGAGCGAACGTCTAATCAATAGCTTTCATCATTGGACAGGGCGTTCTCTAATCGATACCAGTGGCTCACCTATGGAAATTGCACAGGCACTATTTGAAGCTCCCTTTGCGGTCCTATCTCACAACACTGAATCAGACCCTATTTACAACTATGGCAATCGGAAAGCTTTAGAATTGTGGGAAATGGATTGGAACCAATTCACCCGGATGCCTTCGAGATATTCAGCTGAGCCAATGGAAAGGGAGGAGCGCTTACGCCTGCTTAACCAAGTCACAACCAAGGGCTATATTAGCAACTATCAAGGTGTCCGCATTTCTAGCACTGGTAAACGGTTCCAGATTTCAGATTGTATCGTCTGGAATCTCATTGATGAGGAAAATAACTATTGTGGTCAAGGGGCTACATTTTCCCAGTGGATACCGATTAATTGACGATGTCGCCCATTTAAATTGTCTATTTTTTATCTATTTTTGAGTAAGGGGGAAAAACTTCAAAGTCCTCTCCCTTGCTCTTGAGCACCCCTGCCCCCTTAGGGATTCAATCAAAGAAATCATTTGTAGCATTAATAGTG
>NZ_JAAHIE010000047.1:0-26859 GCF_010671945.1 Moorena sp. SIO4E2 | reverse complement strand
TTTACCTATTACCTATTACCTATTACCTATTACCTATTACCTATTACCTATTACCTATTACCTATTACCTATTACCTATTACCCATTACCTATTACCTATTACCTATTACCTAGTTTGGCCTTTGTCTAAACTTCCCACACCCAACACCCCACACCCCACACCCTACTCCCTATTCCCGACTGCCTAAAAATCCTCTAGCATCCATTCTGAGGACCGCCCACCTAGTTCGATCGGAATACTAACCACTTTCCCCAGTCGTGGACGCTCACGGGTGTTGTTAATGAATTGTTGCAGCTGGCTGGCTCCTCCCCAACCTCGGATATAGTTGGCTACTGTATCTAAATGCTCTAGGTACTCAGCTTCGGAAAGGGGAAAGGATTGCTGCTCCAGATACTTCCACATAATCTGAACAAAGATTTTCCCTTGAGTCCTCCGAATCTGGATGTCGTAGGAGCGTCCCCACTTATTGAGCAGGAGTTGGTGCAAGTCCTGTCCTGTCATAGCTCTTGCCCTAACTTAATGTTTACATTTCGTTACAAATACAACGCTTCTTAACTTTATGATAAAGCGTAAAAGAATGTAATAATACTTATAGTTGAAGCCGTGAATCCTTATATTGCAGGGATTTGGGCAACCCTGTCCAGTGGTTGAATCACACTACAGTTATAAAAGCAGGGTTCAAAAAATTCTGGTAATTTTCCCAGAATTGTAAAAAAAGTATACCTTTAGGCGTTCAGTTATGGCTCAAGCTTCTGGCTCTGCAGACGTTCCAGATATGGGGCGTCGCCAATTTATGAACCTCTTGGCGTTTGGGACAATTACGGGCACATTTGTTGGAGCTCTCTACCCAATCGTTAAGTATTTTATCCCCCCATCCAGTGGTGGGGCTGGTGGTGGTGTCACAGCTAAAGATGCTTTGGGCAATGACATCATGGTCAGCGAGTTTTTAGCTAGTCACAATGTAGGCGATCGCACCCTGACTCAAGGTCTCAAAGGGGATCCCACCTATGTGATTGTTACTGAAGATCAAGGTCTCGAAGCTTACGGTCTCAATGCGGTTTGCACTCACTTAGGCTGTGTTGTGCCTTGGAATGCTAGCAAGAACCGGTTCATCTGTCCTTGCCATGGATCTCAGTATGACAATACTGGCAAGGTAGTACGCGGACCAGCGCCTTTGTCTCTAGCTTTGGCACACGCTACGTTAACGGAAGACGACACCCTAGTCTTCAGCACCTGGAAAGAAACTGACTTCCGCACTGGTGAAGAACCTTGGTGGAGTTAATTGCTTTAGTCCTTAGTCCTTAGTTTTTAGTTAATTGACTAGTGCTAATCAACCATTAGCAATTAACAAGTTGCAATTTTTAAATTACCAATTTTTGAGTTTTTTGGCTTAGTGATGAGAACACCTGATGTATCGGTGATGGTTAACCGTGGCAAGGGGATGATTGCCAGAACTATTGTCTTGGTTGTGGCAGCTGTGGCCCTTTTCTTTGCCAGTGATCTGGCAGTTCCCCAGTCAGCTGCTGCCTATCCCTTCTGGGCACAGGAAACTGCGCCAGAAACCCCTCGTGATGCCACTGGTAAGCTGGCTTGTGCTAATTGCCACCTAGCAGAGAAACCGACAGAAGTGGAAATTCCCCAATCGGTACTGCCAGATACTGTATTTGAAGCTGTGGTTAAGATCCCCTATGACCTAGAAGCACAAGAGGTCTATGGTGATGGTTCTAAAGGTGGCTTACAGGTCGGTGCCGTGGTGATGTTACCCGAAGGTTTCAAGATTGCTCCTCCTGACCGGATTCCGGAGGAAATGCAAGAAGAAACCGAAAACATGTACTACCAACCTTACAGCGAAGACCAGGAAAATATAATACTCGTTGGTCCTCTACCAGGTGAGGAGTATCAAGAAATTGTGTTCCCAGTTCTGTCTCCTGACCCCAGAACTGAGCAAGATATCTATTTTGGTAAATACCAGCTTCATGTCGGTGGTAACCGGGGACGGGGTCAGGTTTACCCCACTGGAGACCTTAGCAATAATAATGCCTTCAATGCCTCTGCCACTGGTGAAATTACCAAAATTTCATTTGAAGAGTATGTTGGCTACGACGTTACTATCAAGACCCCAGATGGCGAGACTGTAGTTGATACGGTTCCCCCTGGCCCAGAGTTACTGGTTGCTGAAGGAGATCAGGTAGTATCAGGACAACCTCTGAGTACTGATCCTAATGTTGGTGGATTTGGTCAAAGGGATGTGGAAGTGGTCTTACAAGACCCAGCTCGGATTAAGTGGTTGATGCTATTCATCGGCGCGATTATGCTATCTCAAGTGTTGCTAGTTCTGAAGAAGAAGCAAGTAGAGAAAGTGCAAGCTGCTGAAATGAATTTCTAGTATTAAGTGGCTGGTTTAGAGGTCACAAAGCGCGTTTGTATCTGGGTTGTAAACACAATTCTTGGCGAAAAAGGCAAGAGGCAAAAGGCAAAAGGCAAGAGGGTAAAGAGATCCTCAGTTTTATTGTCCAATAACAAAATCCTTGCTAGGTTTACATCTCATTTATAAACGCGCTTATTGCAATAGTTATTGGTTAAAGGTTGACAGTTGATGGTTGTAGGGATTTATAGTTGTGTCCCTTGACTACATCAATGGTCAACCTTTATTTATTTAGGGAGTCGGGAATCGGGAGTTGGGAGTCGGGAATCGGGAGTTGGGAGTCGGGAATAGAAATATAATAATCGTATCTGATTCGTGGAAGCCGTAGGGTGCGTTAGGGACGGACTCGCCAAGAAGCAAGCTGTAGCCAGTTTTGTGGAAGTACGTCCCGTAACGCACCACGAGGTCAAACTTCAAAAATGAGATGCACCCGATGGCAGAAGGGAAGGGATAAGCAGGGAGTTTTGAATAAGTCCAGGGATTTTAGAAATGATTTAGGATTGCTATATATCAATCTAAATTTGTGCCAGGTGATTGAACTATGAATGAAAATACTGATCAAAGTCGGAGCTTTACAGTTGGCGATGTAGGAGGGGACTTTAAACCAATCGGCTCAGCAATGATGTCAGATAACGTTCAGATTAGCGGTACAGTTGCCGAGTCCATAAACCAGTTACCTGCTTCCCCTGATCCTACAAAACCAGGTATCAAAGAACTATTGTCTCAACTAATTGAGGCAATCTCTACCTCGTCAGATCTACATGATGACGACAAAGCTGAAGCTTTGGAGCAGGTGAAAATTCTAGCTGAAGTTGGAAATAATCCTAATGATGAAGCTATGAAAAAGAAGGCAAAGACAGCAATGAAAATATTGAAAGGAACGGTTTCTGGCTTACCTAATGTTGCTAAACTAGCAGAGTCATGTAGTAAATTGTTGCCTTTAATTACCAATTTATTGGGGCTGTAACTATTATTTTTTTAAAAATTATGGTGTCACCCTAATTTTTAAAATGATCCACTCTTTAGGCTTAGTTTTCTGAAGGTAAAGCAAATGGCAAACAACCTGCATATTAACTTACTGCGGCAAGGTTTCAAAGTCTGGAATAAATGGAGAAAGCTAAATCCTCTTATTCCTAAGCTTAAGGGGGCGAATCTTACAGGATTAAACCTCTTTAAAGTAGATCTCAGTGGAGCAGATCTCAGTGAAGTAGACTTTAGCAAAACCTCACTCTACAAAGCAAACTTAAGTGGTGCGAACCTCTATAAAGCAAACCTTAGTACTGCAATTCTTCAGGAAGCAGACCTTAGTAAAGCAAATCTTATCGAAGCTAACCTGAAAGATAAAAAATTTCCTCAAACAAATCTCAGCGGAGCAAATCTTACTAGGGCAAACCTTAATGGAGTAAAATTCTATGCACATACAAACCTTAATCAGACCAACTTTAGTTTGTCGAATTTCAGTCGAGTAGATTTTAGCGGACTAAATTTAAGGGGTAGTAACTTTACTGGAGCAAATTTGTATCAAGCAAATCTTAGTACAACAAACCTTAATGGAACAAACTTCAGTAGCGCTAATCTTAGTGGAGCTAACCTCGAACATGCAAATTTACGAGAAGCCCAGATTCAAGAAGCAACTATTGATGAGAAATGGTATTTAGTTTGGGACATCGTTAATAATGGTGTAGAAGGGCGAGAGCTTCAAGGACTTGATCTAAGTATGGCTGACCTTGAAGAAGCAAATCTTTGTGAAGCTGATTTGAGTAGGGTCGATTTCACAAGAACAAAGCTTAATGGAGCTAATCTTGCCAAGTCTATTCTAGTCAAAGCTAATTTCTGTGAGGCAGATCTTAGGGGAGCAGATCTTAGGGGAGCAGATCTTAGGGGAGCGAACCTCAACTATACAAAATTACACCGCACCCAAATTCAGGGAGCAATTATTGACCAAAAATGGTATTTGGTTTGGGACATTGTTAATAATGGTGCGGAAGAACGAGATCTTACCGAAGCCGATCTTAGTGAAGCCGACCTGAGTGAAGCAAACTTCAAAAACGGAAATCTTAGCAGAGTTGATTTTAGTAGCTCTATTTTGAACAGAGCCGATTTGAGTTGGACGGATCTTAGTAGAGTAAATTTCACGAAAGCAAATCTTGCCGGAGCCAATTTTAACTGGGCAGACTTGAACAATGCAGATCTTAGCGAAGTGCAAGGATTTGACTCAATAATCTGTAGCGGTGCTAATTTTAATTGCGCAAGCTTCCGTCAAATAAAAATTTCCAGTGACTCGCTTCATGTGTTTAGAGAAAAAGGAGCCAGTTTCGATGAAGCAGATTTCAGTGAAGCAAATATCCTGATCAGCATTACTGCTAATGCTCCAGTCCGAAATAAAAAAGAGTTTTTTGAAAGTCTACTCTCTTGGAAAAATCAAGAATCGCTTAATGAATCTATCAAAAAATCGTTCTTCTCATCCGAGAAAAGTTTGATACCTGGAATATTGCTGTATACGGATGAAGATGAAAAATTATCCCTTTATGTAAGAAAACACTTTGATGCTCTAGACAAACTAACGGGAGATTGGTGTACTATCTATCTTTTGGAGAATCCCTCCCCTAAGTGGAGACAAGCAAATCACAATTGGAGGAGAATGATTGAATCTGGTTTGGATCTAAACTGGTTTAGAAGTAAACCCTACGATAAGTCTGAAGCCTATGATATTGCTAGACAGTTGAACGTGGAGTTAAGCAATCTTCCATGTCTTATTCTTATTTCTCCTGAAAAATTATCTGAAAGACTCGTATTTGAAATCAAAGAAGTATCAGCTAGCTACTTTCGTAAATTATTTTCAACTATTGAAAAATTAGTTAAAAATTCTAAAGTTAAAAAAACAAATCAAAACAAAGTACGATCTCAAGTTTTCGAGCATATAAAAATTAACTTTAATGAAATAGTAGGGTTTTTGGAAAAAAATGCCACTAAGGATGAAAAAAATTCTGGTGTCAAGTATTTTTTTAAAAGTAATAATCTTTCGGTTTACGTTGAGCCCGTTAATATCGAAAACGTAAACTACACGAATCAAAGTCGAAGTCTTACAGTAGGAGATGTCGGGGTAGATTTTAAGCCAATTGCTTCATCATTTATAGCAGATGATTTGAGTGTGAGTGGTACGGTTGCTGAATCTATCGATTTTGACCAAAGCATGCCTAAAGGGGTGGAGCTTCAAAACCGACAGGAGGAAAAAACTCTAAGCCAAACCTCTAAATCTGATGAATCCAAATCTATACTTAAGTTTGTAGTAATAATTGTTATTTGCTTTGCTTTCCTCGCAGGAGTAGCAGCATACATATTCTTTCAATTAGGCTTATCTAGGAATCCCGTGCCTCGCCCATCTCAAGAGCAAAGTGCGATGTAGGGATTATGCCGTTAGTGCTAGATTCAGAACGAAAAACTTTCTCTTGTTACTAAAAGCTACCAGGTGGCTTTTATTTTGATAATGCAGAAGCTCCCCATAGGATTGCCTGTGGTAAGATAAAAAAAGAGGATATATCAACTATAAAATACCCCTTGATTAGTTGACTCTATGCTGTTAATTTTTTATCTGAAATCCTCAAGAGTAGTGTTATTTTTTGCCGACAGTTTTACCTGAAAACGGGAGAGCATCTGATCGTTACAAAAAAAATAGAAAAGGATGAACCAGCAATGAATAATAGTGACTTGTATGATCAGGATTTCGTTCTGTGGACTGAGACAACTTGCCAGCAACTCAAAACCAGAAACTTTGATGAGTTGGATATAGACAATTTAATTGAGGAGATAGCATCCTTGGGAAGATCCGATAGACGAGAGCTTCAGAGCCGACTTAAGGTTTTGATGGAACATTTGCTAAAAAGGCAGTACGTAGATTCAGAGCCTGATTATCGAGGCTGGGAAAATACTATCGATGAACAAAGAGAACAGATTAATCTTCTGTTGTCTGAATCTCCTAGCCTCAAGCCTTATCTTGAATCGGTCTTTACGGATTGCTACAGATATCCACTGAAGAAGGTGAAGAGGAATTATCCATCTGTTAGTTTTCCTCAGAATTGTCCTTTTACTTCTGATATTTTAGATCAAGATTGACTTATCCTAAGCTGGTCTTCATGTAAATTATATTGTTATGACAGCAGGGGAGAGGGTTTGACGGTGCTTCTTTGTACTGAATTTGCTGTGATTGAGATTGGGCTATTTGAAAATAACTCCAATCGGAATCTGATGCGATTGGCCGTTGGCCACGCTACGGGATGAAGCGAAGCTTCCGCGCTTGTGCGATTGACCGTAGGTCACGCGGGGCGCGTTCGCAATAACACGATGATAGCAATCAATCGCTTGCTTAACTCACATTCCACACCCATCTATAGCAAAAAAAAATAGCCGTAGAAATAATATCCACGGCTATTTCAGTGCTGTAAACACTATGTCATGTCTCTCACTTTCCGAATCAATCCGGATGTGATCTTATTTGATTGGCCAAAGGCCACGCTACGCGAACAGACCGGAGTCGTTGCCAGGGGGGAAACCCCCCCAGAAATTTAACGTGTTAACGCCAAGTCGAATACTTGGTTGCAAAACTAATTACTTGCCCTGGAATACCCGTCGGCTGCAAAGGACTCCAGTCGGAAACCTCTGCATACCCGAGTGCATAAAGGGAGTAAATAGTATTGGTGACTCCTTCAGGAGAGCCCTTAATGTACTTAATTCGTTGTTTCTTTTGCTTAGACTCCTCAGGATTATTGTTTTGATTCGGGATAAAGTTTTGAGACATGGTTAAGAACCTGAATTATGTTTACAATGATGATTGTAATGATTATAATTATATTTGTCAAGGGTTTTTATAAATTTTTTTTGGGTAGATAATTTGATAATAAAATAAGCTATCAGCCGTCAGCTGTCAGCTGTCAGCTGTCAGTTTAAAATAAACCTCAAACCTGAGATTTAATAGTTTGATATTCATGAGAATTGAAAGGAAAGCATTCAGCCGTCAGCTGTCAGTTGTCAGTTTAAAATAAACTTGAAACAAGAGATTTAATAGTTCAAGATTAATGATAATTGAAAGTTTGGGGATTTTCCCTTGGTCATAGGCCACGCTAGGCGAACAGCTTTGTGGAACAGGCTTCTAGTTTGTGGAACAGGCTTGGACGCTGGGACTTAACCCATAGCGCATAAGCTGATCGCTGATCGCTGATCGCTGATCGCTGATCGCTGATCGCTGACAGCTGATCGCTGACAGCTGATCGCTGATCGCTGATCGCTGATCGCTGATCGCTGATCGCTGATCGCTGACAGCTGATAGCTGATAGCTGATCGCTGATAGCTGATAGCTGATAGCTGACAGCTGACAGCTGATAGCTGACAACTTACCCATCAATTAGCACTTATTACCTGTAAAGCCGTAAATTTAAAATCACCGAAAGTCTGGGAAACAATCTGCTCATTACCACGAAATTCTTGTTTTTCATAACTACCATTGTTTAATACCAGCACAGTTACTAACTGCTCTTGGGGGTCAATAATCCAATATTCAGGAATAGCCCTTTCTTGGTATTGTTGTACTTTCTCTACATAATCACGTCGGTAGTTTTCATCTTTTTGGTTTTTGTAGGGGCTAACTACTTCAGCCACAAACTGTGGGGGAAGCATATCAAGGGTGATAGTTAGGCGTTTTTCGGTTTGGATAAGATGTTCTTCTCTAATTACTACTAAATCTGGATAGCGGTTTTGAGGATTTCCTGGAACTTGTAATTCACAACTGTGCATCTTAATTAAGCGGGGGTTAATTAACTTGACTAATTGGAGCATTAGCCACATTACCCTCCAATGATTTGGTTCACTCTCAGGCGGCAATTCTACTAACTCCCCATCAAACAGCTCATAACGATTATCTGTGCCATCATCATATTCCAGGTATTCCTCAAAAGTGAGTTTGGAGGTGGTTTTAACCATGGGGCCCTCGCAATTACTGAATTAAATGGTACAGTTTTTATTATAACATTTTTTTAATTATATTTGGCAATATTATTTTTAATAATATGTTAATTTAAGTAACAGGTGACATTAGTAAATAGAGCCACTTTATTTAGTCTAATCCCAATTAAATGACATTCCTAAATACTCTTCTAACTTCTGATTATGAGGTCGAAAGAAGTCAGTTAACATTTGTCTCAAGTCTTGACTAATGGGAGTGTAAGACCTACCATTGCATTTGGGGTATTGAAAAAACTTCTGATCAGATAAACCCAAAAATGCAATGATGGTACTCATGACAGTCTTGGGATTGCTATAGAAGTCTTCACTCTTCACTATTAAAAATTGTTCTCTTGGAAAAATCTCCATCCATCGTTTTAACTTATAGAAGTAAAGACTTCCTAACAAATTATTTGGGTGTCGATACCCAATCTGTAATAGCTCTGATTCGGTTAAACTTTCCAGTCGTTGCTTTTCTAGAGCTAGGGCATCTTCTAGACTGCGCTTTTCTCGGCCATGATAAAAATTGTGATAGTAACAAGAGATGGCGCGGTCAACGGGATTTCTCAACAAAACAATTAGCTTAACCTTGGGAAAACACTGAAACATCCGTTGGGCAGATTCAGTGCAGTCAAAATAATTAGGGCTTGCTTCCCCAGCTAAGAAATTAGGAGTGTCGGTAATGGATGGAAAATGAGCGAGATACCAATCAATCCCTTGATTATAATATTTACTGAAAAAATTTAACTCTTTTTTATGAGGCGATATAATTTGTGGATAACGACTCAGATACATATATAATGAAGATGTACCAGATCTGGCCGCTCCAATAATAACGAAGTCTGGACCATGCTCTTTTTTAGGTTTCCAGTCAACTTCGGCCAGGTTGGGATTGGATGCAACTGCGTTTTTATAAGCGCTAGTTTGGTAACAACTAATCGCTTCTTGAAGTTGGCCTTGCTCGGTTAGCACATCCCCTAAATTACCCCAAGCTAGAGGAAAATCTGGTTCCCGTTCGATGCACTGTCGATAAAAGGTGATAAGTTGCTCTAACTGTTCTGATTCAATCCAGGTGTACTGTAGGTCTACATAAGCTCGCTTAAAACAGGGGTCAAGCTCAATCGCTTTTTGATAAGACTCTATGGCTTCTTTGAATCGACTTTGCCCTCTGAGGAGTTGACCTAACTGATGATAATCTTTAGCGCTAGAGTTGGGATTACTATCGACTATTTGTCGATAATAGTTCATGGCTTGGTGATTTCGGGGATTATTCTCGACCGCCTGTTGATAAAGTGCGATCGCATCTTCCATCTTTCCCTGGGATTGGAGTATCTCCCCGAGACGATAGTAAGCTTGGAGTAAATTGGGCTTTAACTCAAGGGCTTGTCGATAACAGGTGATGGCTTGGTCTGGTTTTCCCAGAGACCACAGCCTGTTGCCCAACTTAACATGCTCCTCTGGTTTAGCCCAATTCGGCTCTAGGGTTAGAGCCTGATACCAACACTCCGTAGCCTCGTCCTGTTGACCAGTCTTAGCAAAAACCCGAGCCAAGTTACGGTAAGCTCCAGCAAATTTCGGGTCAATTGCGATCGCTTTTTCGTAACATGCGATCGCATCGGGCCACTGTTGCTGTTGAGCATACAGACTCCCCCGATTAGCATGGTCTTTAGCCAACTTTGATTGAATTTTCACCACCTTGAGCTGGCTCTGGGTTTGGTCAACAGAGTCGTGATCATGACCCGAAGATTGCTTGATATCCCTTGACATCGTTACCGTTAAGAAGCTATTTTTTTAACAATCAGTAGACGAGCCTGATGCAGAATCTCAAACTGACCCTTAACTGAATCTAGAAACCTATTAATCCCAATTTTAGGCGCTTCTTGTGGTTTAGCCGGATTGCTCCATCCATAGTTATTAACGATCATCAGCCCCCCAACCTTGAGCAGCTTCCAACAAAGTAAAGCATTTTGCTCAGCAATGGTAGCTTTGTGACGCCTGTCGCGAATGTTAGCTAAATCATAGCAATTGCTATCAAGGGAATTAAGCAACTGCTCAGGTTTTCCCTCTAACCTAGTCACCTTTTCGGCTGCTTCAGTTTTAGCGATATTGGCAGCAAACTCTTCCTGAAAGTATGGCGAAACACAGGTTAATCGAGCTGAGGAGTTAGTCAGGATTTTATCAAGTAACCAGCAAGCGGAATTACCTTGAAAACTCCCAATTTCCAGACACTGAGCATCAGCCACACCAGCTAGGGGCTGCAAGTGTTCTTCCCAGACCGGAATTTTAAAGGTAAACCGATCCTCAGTGAATCGATAATCCTTCTGAGCACACTGATGCCAACCCCGCAATTGAGCAGCTTTTTGATAACAACTGTAGGCTTCGGTCAATTCACCTTTTTTTACCAAAGCATCCCCGAGTTGAACATAAGTCCAGGGATAGTCACCCACTGTCGCAATTACTGCACGGCATGAGACAATGGCTTCATCCCACTTCTGCTGTTGAATCAACAGTTGGATCAGTTCCCGATAAGCTCCAGGGAAATTTGGATCAACCTCAATCGAGCGGCGAAACGCTGCAATCGCTGTGTCCACCATTCCTTGTTTGAGCCAAATCCCAGCAATTTTATAGTGCCCCTTAGCTTGATTTGGGTCAAGGTCGAGTAACTTACGATAACATGCGATCGCATTATCCCACTTCCCCTGGGCTATCAAACAGTCTCCTAACTCGTAGTAAGCTACCCATAGGCTGGAGTCACGCTCAATCGCATTTTGGAAGCAAGCAATGGCTCGATCCGGTTTACCCTGAGCCAGGAACGCTTTCCCTAGTTTATAATGTCCCTGAGCCTTTGCTGATTGGGGTTTCAGCCTCAGAGTCTGATACCAACACTCAATTTCCTCGTCTTTGTTCCCCAGCTGAGAATAGATTTCTGCCAAACTCCAGTAAGCCTCAGGGAAATCTGGCTGGAGGCTAAGAGCATGGTAGTAGGATGCGATCGCTGCTTGCCACTGTTGTTGACTAGTGTATAAACTCCCTATTTTAGCATAGACTTGCACTAAATTCGGTTTGTCATCGAACACTCTAGAGTGCCAGAAAATTGCGTCATCAAACCGACCCATCCCTTGCAAGATATTGCCTAAAACTCGGCAAGTCGAGGCAAAATCAGCTCGATTTGGGGATGGACTTTCCAACGCTTGCTCACAAGCGGCAATTGCTTCAGTTAAGTAATTGTACATGATGAGAGGGAACAGCGGAACAGGGAACAGGGAGCAGGAAACAGCGATGCAGCGCTACTTGATTAACTTTTGCCTGTTGCCTTTCCTTCATAAAACATGTTCACAACTCAAATCAAGCATTCAGCGGTCAGTGGTCAGTGGTCAGTGGTCAGCGGTCAGCGGTCAGCGGTCAGCGGTCAGTGGTCAGTGGTCAGCCGTTGGCCAATGGCCACTCAAGTATCGTGGCACAGGGTTCTAGCCTATGATGTAAAGCATAACCTGATTGCTGATAGCTGATTGCTGCTTACTGATTGCTGCTTACTGATTGCTGCTTACTGATTGCTGCTTACTGATTGCTGCTTACTGATTGCTGCTTACTGATTGCTGATAACTGACCTACTAGAGTATCTCAAAACCATCGTCAGTTTTATTAATTTCAACATCCAAACCTGAACTCAATTGAGCAATGGTTTCCCCATCGACTTTTAGCTCACCAGTGATCGAGTCGTAAGTCACGTTAGTCTGGTCATCAACCCCAGGAATCACGATCCGATCTTCTCCAGAGTTAAACTCAGTAATAATATCCGGTTGATTGTCAAAGAACTCGAAGGTAAATGTATCATGTCCAGGACCTCCGATCGCCACATCAGTGCCTGGTCCTATGATCAGGTTATCATTTCCTGCTCCACCCAGCACCACATCATCCCCTTCATCGCCAGTGATTTGGTCATCCCCTGCTTGCCCCAAGAGCACATCATCCCCGTCACCACCACTAACTTCATCGGTTCCGTCACCAGTCTGAATAACATCTAGACCATCGCTCCCATCAACAAATACTGGTTTATCGTCTGGTCCTAAAATCACGAAGCCATCTTCATTAGTTGGGATAACTTCAAGATCTGGGTCAGCAACAATAGAAGACATCTACTATAACTCCTTCTTTATCCTAGTTGATATTACCACCTATCAACTATAATTTATTACAGAATTTTTAGCCACAAACAAGATTAGTTTTTTTGATTATCAAATAGTTAGTGGTTATACCGAACATAGTGTGTATAAAACCGCGCTTATTGACCACTAGGTCTGATGGGACTGGTTATTTCTCAAAAAACATTCTATTAAAAACTAAAAGTCCCGCCCAATAAGGATTATTTATAGCAATTATTCCCTAATATTGTTACACAGCAAGTTTGGTAGAGCCCAAATATTTTTACTGAATCCATGGCATCATTTGCCTCCTTATTGGTTATGCACCCTTGAGCATAGCTGATTTAGACCAGTAATTTGAATTACTGAATAAAGGGAATCTAAGTTAACTAAGATATCTTCTGTTAGTGAGCTGGTATACATGAGTTTACGAATAGGTTGACAGTCAAAGTTTTCTCCTTTTAAATAGTAATGTTTCAGTCCCAGCTGTTGGCTAATCATCCAGTAATCTGTTCTCACATAATTCGGTGACACTAGTTCTATGATTTGAGTACCAGGGCGACAAAATACAGTATTGCTCAAACCAGCGCCATGGGGAGCAACAATTGCTTTGACAGAAGCAAATAAAGCAACTTGTTCCCTCACAGACAGGCTTTCTAGGGCAATGGTAATAAAACCAAATTGGGATAGCAGCTCCTTGACCTCAGTTTCGTTGAGAACTTGTCGATGTCTGGCTTGAGCTCTAGTGATGTAGATCCGCTCTGGGTATCTTAATTCCAGAGTTTGCGGTAAAAACCTCTGTCTGAGAAAGTTAATAGTACCCTTCGGTACCCAATCAAAATGTCCAGGAAAGGAGGGTAAGACTAACTCCTGGGCTTGAATATGGGGGTAGCGATCGCTGGAGATAATTTTGTTAGCAGGAATGCCTAACCAATTGAGGGTTTCTTGTTGAAAGGGTTGCTGTGGCGTGTTGATCAAAAACCAATCAATCTTAGGGAAATCTATCCCACTGCGGCGCAGGATTTCAATTCTAGGCAGGACATCAAACATCCAGTGGTAGTAGCCATGTCCCGACAATCCCGATAGAACCGCTACTGTGCCATCTATGTACTCTAAAGGCGGCATCTGCTCCAGACTAAATATTAGATGCTTTCTGGGGTCGTAATTCTCACATCCAGGTAAATACCATGGGTAATTTCGAGAGACGTCAGATAGCAAATAATCATCTGGAGTAATGATGGCGATGCTATGACAAATCTTCCAGTAACTGCTTTGGGGGGCAATCCAAGCCCGTCCTTGTGGGATAGTCGCCACAAAGACAGTAGGGGAATCCACAGACAGTGTTTCCGGTGGGTTACACTGATAGACCCTCTTGCCGAGATGAATTGACTGAAACTGGCTACACAGTCGTCTCATACATCGATTACAGGTAACACCGCCACATTGAGACCGGGATTGAGACTGAGCCTGAGACTGGGACTGGCTGGGTTCAACAGATATAGGAGCCAGGGCAGAAACTGGCGGCGCTACCATGGACATGGTGTTGAGATGCTTTGGGAAACCATTGTCCTGTAAACCATGGTTCACAGAAACTTCAAATTCCCTCGATCCCGTATATTGCCAATCCTTCTCGATGGTTGACCAAGGTACCTCTATGTAGTAGCAGCCATGGCACTCTGTCCTCATATACCAGTCCCTGGTTGTTTCATAAATCCCCTTGATCGGGTGAGGGGGTTGGGAGGTGAGAGGGTTAGCACTATAGTTATCTCTCGGCAAGACTCCGAGACTGCCAAGGTTACCGCTGCCCTTGCCCTCTTCTAAGTGCATATGCCAGAGGGCTTCGTAGTATTCAAGGGCTTGCTGGAACCGCTTTTGTTTGCTCAAGACTTGCCCTAACCGTAGATAAATCTGAGGATGAGCTGGTTGCAAGGCTAAACCCATGTGATAAGCCATCACTGCTGCATCCAGTCGCTGCTGCTCGGCTAAACAATCCCCTAACCGTATATACAACTCAACCTGGTCTGGCTGAATCTGTAAAGCTTTCTGGTAATACATTTGAGCCTGCTTTGCTGCACCATACTCAAACAAGGTATCCCCTAAATACAGATAAGTCTGCCACAGATAAAGGCAGACTTGGAAAGTATCCTCTTTGTTCCGTAGTGCCTCAAGAAATCCAGAACAATAGATTTGCGATCGCTCAAGTATGTCCTGGCCTGGTAAACCTTTAGCACGTTGGCAATAAGCCTCCACAAAAGCTGGTTGCAATGCGATCGCTTTTCGTAAATAGTCAAAGGCTAGGGCTAGTTTCCCCTGAGCCATCAGGGCGCTGGCGCATTCACTGTAGGTCAATATCTGTTCTGGATCCAGCCTAAGCAGCCTTTCAAAGTACTGCACTGCTACCGGATAATTCCCCTTCTGTTGCCATAACCGACCCAGATTTAAGTAAGCTGATTTTAGATCTGGGTTTAACTCAATCGCACTACTGTATGCCACCAGAGCCTCAGCTGCCTTACCTTGTGCTTGCAGCACCTTACCCAGATTATTATACAGAGTGCCCCACTTAGGATTATGGTCGATACCTTGTTGGTCGATACCTTGTTGATAGACCGCCTTTGCTGCCTCGAATTGTTTTAGCTCGTAGAGAACACAGCCCAAGTTATTATAAGCGCTGAGGTAATCTGGCTGGTTGGTAATGGCTTGGCGATAACTGTTGGTGGCTTCCTTTAACTGACCCCGTTCACCATACAACACTCCTAGGTGATAGTGGGCTTTGGCATCCTTGGGGTTAAGAGCGATCGCTTGCTGATAGCTTTCTTTGGCAGCATCCCACTCCCACAGCTTGTGCCTGGTGATGCCTAGATTGTAATGGTACTCAGCCTGACCGGGTTGTAGCCAAACAGCCTGTTGATAATGCCATTCTGCTGTTGAGAGATCCTTGAGTTTACTATATAACTCACCTAAGCAGGCATGAGTTTGAGCTTGCTCCGGTTGGAGTTGCACCGCTTTACTATAGGCATAAATTGCTTGCCTGGGCTTTCCCTGAGCAGCTAGGGCAAAGCCTAGTAAGACATTGAATTCCCCAGAATCAGGCTGCCGTTTCAGGGCTTGGCGACAACAAGCAACGGCTTGACTCCATTGCTTCTTGGCTAAATAAGCCTTGACTTGTTGGTAAGTTGGTTCAACCTTGATCATTAGGCAGCTTTGATACTCCCATCGCTAAATCACGGGATTATAGCGTTCGCGAAGCGGCTCCTAGGTCGCTGGGATTCTTAAGATTACAAAACTCTTAACGGCTGAACCAAACAGCCTCTAGACTCTCCGATTAAATCCTTGAGCTTACTTGTCTTTTGGTCTACGCTCTTAGCAGGGGCTTTTCAGCTTGCGCGCAAACCTGCACTTTTTGAGCGATTTAATATGCCTTTATCTTAGCATAGATTATCAAAAAGCGCAACATATCCACTCTCCGATTCCCCTCCCCCTAGGGCGTGTCTTCAAACTCCGAGTACCCCCGTTTCCCTTAAAAAAGGGGGACTTTGAGTATGGCTCCCCCCTTAATAAGGGGGGCTGGGGGGGATCTAATATCTTGCGGAAAACTTTGAAAACACGCCCTAACCCTTCGGGTATAACGGGAGTCCCCTTGGAGTTGAATGATGGGGTTAGAACTAGCTTGGGCAGATGGATAGTTGAACTCTCCCCCGCGTTCAGCCAGCATCGCGGTTTTCAACCGTTAGAGTTTTTATAATTAACGTCTAGTTAAAACGAGTTCAGATCACCGTAACAAAGGACACAAAATTGGTAACTGGTTATTAGCAATTTGTTATTTTTAATTACCTATTAGTCATTACCTAGACGACGAGATTACCTAAACCAGTATATAGCAATTCTACGACTTGTGAGGTACAAATTTCTGGTTTTTAGGGAGCAGGGACTTCGGAGCAGGGACTTCGGAAGAGGGAAGTCGGAAGTGGGAAGAGGGAAAAAATAATGTGTACCTCATAGCTACGAGAAACGCTATATATAGCAGTCGCCAGGGCAGTTAGGACATCGACATTAGTCTCACACCCTTTGTAAGCGATGCAGAGGTGCGACCCGTGGCGAATTTAATTCGCCAACGGAAAAAGCACCATTACGGTCTTGGGGGTTTCCCCCACTCGCTATTGCATCAAGAAGCGCAAGAGTTTGAGTTCTGAGTTCTGAGTTCTGAGTTCTGAGTTCTGAGTTCTGCTATATCAGCTATCAGCTATTAGCTATCAGCTATCAGCTATTGGCCAACGGCCAACGGCTGACGGCTGACAGCTGTTCGCGCAGCACCTCAAGTAGCGCATATGCTTACCTAATTACTATCGGGATTTGTGTAGGAATTGTGAGAATTTTTGATGCCATATTCCCTACTCCCTGTTCCCTACTCCCTGTTCCCTACTCCCAGATCCGCTGTTCCCTGTTGCCTGTTCCCTTTGCTATATAAGGCTATAGCAGTTCTCAATCGGGTCATGGGAGGGTCAGAAATGATACCACAAGTCAGTGTAATTATTCCCGCCTATAATTGCGATCGCTATATTACCGAAGCAGTGGAAAGTGTGCTGAATCAAGAAGCCTGTTCCTATGAGGTAGTGGTCATTGATGATGGTTCAACAGACCAGACTCGATCAGTGTTGCAACCCTATCGCGGACGCATTCGTTACATTTATCAAGAAAACCAAGGAGTCTCCCTGGCCCGGAACCATGGCATTAAACTAGCCTTGGGTGAATTTGTCGCATTCCTTGATGCCGATGACTTTTTTCTGCCAGGTAAGTTAGCTGCCCAGTTAGCAGTATTTGAAGCACAACCCCATCTGGGAATTGTCCATAGTGGTTGGTACCGTGTCGATTCCCAGGGTAAGCGACTAATGACAGTACGTCCATGGGAGAAAGTACCAGAATTAAACTTAGAAAGTTGGCTACTGTGGAAGCCAGTCCTGCCTAGTGCCATGATGTTCCGTCGCCATTGGTTAGAGTCCGTTGGCGGGTTTGACCCCAGGTTTCCACCCGCTGAAGATACAGAAATAGTCCTACGATTAGCCCTCAAGGGTTGTCCTGCCCTTTGGTTGCGTCAGGTAACCGTAGGCTATCGGCAACATCACCAAAGTGCCATGCACAAAGGACTTCCTCAAGCTCGCTCCCTGTCGGCAGCCATTGACAACTTCTTTCAACAGGCTGATTTACCACCAGGCATCCGTCTATTAGAAAATCAGGTGCGTTATGGAACCCTAGTATGGATTGCTTGGTATTTATATAATACAGGACATCCCAGGGAAATGATCAAGTATTTACAGCAGGCTTGGCCCTATAGTCCTTATTTACCCATGGAAACAGTAGTACATTGGGCAGAGAATTTTGCCCAGTTTTCCAACAATTGGGGCGGGGAGTTTGATGCTGATGGGTTAGGGAAGTCACCAGAGTGGCAGCAGTTGATGCAATGGGTAATGGCTCAGGGGAGAGAGACGATGTTGGTAGGTGGGTATAGGTTGTACTAACTGAAACTAGTCCATCAGTTGGTAATCAAGACCAGTGATAATATGTTCTGCAGGGATACCAGCGGAAATCAGAGCCGAGGCCAACCCTTCCTCAAAGTTATCTTCTTCAATAACAACTTGGCCATTAACCAAGCGAGCGTGAAACAAAATCGAGTTAATCCAGCGTTGTTTATCCCAGCCAGTAGCCAGAACTAGGAAGTGACCAGTCTCGGTATCGCAAACAGGATAAAGCCGAATCGCTTGTATACTTGGTTGGGCGCGAGTTTCCTCTTGCAGGATTTCTTTCAGAATATCGCCATAGTTTAGTGAGTGATCCATTCAACAATAGCCTCTTGCTCGGGTTCATAAACTAATAAGTTGATTTTATTCCTCTCGACGGCTAGCTGAAAAATTGTTGTTTTGAAATGCCGAAGATAACTTGTTTTACTGATAGCTAAAAACAATAGATCCCCCCTAACCCCCCTTAAAAAAGGGGGGAAACTGTCGTTCTGGCTCTTGTCCCTCCAAAGCCCATTGGTAAAGCTGAAGCTGTCCCATTGTTTTTTCCAGTTCATTAATAACTGAATAAGTAAGCATATGCGCTACAGATGGTGCTACTTGAGGTGCCATCAGCAGTCAGCAGTCAGCTAATCAACGGGAGGTAGTAAACAAGCTGGGGGGTGCTGTTAGGGCTGGTTGAAAATCCCTGCTCGTTTAACTGTAAGCATTCAGCCTACCGCTATCAGCCGTCAGCTTATTTTATTCAAAAGCTGTTTCCTTAGTCTGGCCTACGACCAATGGCACCTAAAGTAGCGCATAAGCTGATAGCTGATAGCTGACGGCTGAATGCTTACATCTCATCTTCCCATCTCTCCATTTCACAATTTTGCCATTTTGCCATCATCTGTAGGTGGAATCACTGAAATGGTTATGGTGAGTGCTTTCAAGGGTCAAGCGTCAACAAAAGTTATACATAACATACAGAAGTTAAACATTAACGCAAACCTATTCGTAAACCGATAATTGCTACGCTGATTTCAAATAAAAAAACCTAAACTATTATTTATGGTTTATAAATATCTTTATCAACTTCCAGGTGAACGCAATTTTAAAACTAAAACTAAACAAAAAAAAATCTTAGTGATCAACCTTACTTCAAGCTTAGTATTGAGTCTTTATTTTTTTATTATTAAATTTTTGCTATTTGGATTATTACCATCATCCTTATTTATCAAAGAGATAAGTCAGACAACAACACCTAATAAAAATGAGAACTTTATTGTTAAAAATAAAATTTTTGCCGCCCATCCAACCAGTATTCCTTGGATTAATGACTCCTACAACTGTGAAGCAACAGGAAGAGCTTGGGAACAGGGAGAGTGTTGGGACTATGAACATAATCACAACTGGTGATGACGGGATTAATCCTTAAAAGACTATAGGTAAGCATTCAGGCGTCAGCCGTCAGCCGTCAGCCGTCAGCTGAATGCTTACGTTCCCAGATCCGCTGTTCCCTACTCCCTACTCCCTACTCCCTACTCCCTACTCCCTACTCCCTACTCCCTACTCCCTACTCCCTACTCCCTTTTTATACCAATCCTATGTTTACATCTCAACTAACAATGCTATATCTTGATCATGATAGTTTCCCCATTTCTCTACTATTTCCTGAGCAATATGACTAGGGAATGAATGGTAACCGGGTTCCAATTCCTTCGATAAAATTAAGTCAATGGCTATGTTATGGGCATAGAAGACTGGGTCGAGAGTCTGAACTGGAGTAGGTTCTGCTAAGGAAAAATTGATCGGAGCTTTTTTGAAAAGCACTTCGGCATCTGAGAAGTTATCACCAAATTCATCTTCTGCGCCAATGTTGGCAAGATACTTACCACTGAAATCTTCCTTGTCTAAATCATACTCCTTAGAAAGTACTCCATTAACTCCCGTACAGGTTACAACACAAAAAGCCTCCTTGAGTGCTGCCCTAATGCCATCCAGGTCCTCAGCGTGTAACCCTTTGATTCCTCTAGCCCTAAGCTGTTCTAAAATCTTAGGATTTTTCTCGACGACCACCAGCTCCTTGGTTAAGCCTAATAATTCATTAACTAGTCCTTTTCCAACTTTTCCACAACCAAAGATTATCAAATTCTTATCCACTAATGACTCGTTAGTTAACTGGTGGAAGGCTTTGACAAATGCTTTACTAGTCCCATAGAACGTTTCTATATTTTTTAGGGAACTGTCATCCACAGAAATCAAGGGATAGGGAATATCTAAGGATTGATAGATAGTGTTATCGAGTTTAGTTAGCTCTACCACTCCCTGGCTAGGGGTGATTAGTGTGGGTAACTCTCCATAAAGATCTAAACAAATATCATAGTTATCCTCAAAATTACCTTCCAGATTAAGCTCAACATTAGCACTGTGCAAAATTTCCACCGCTTCTGGGTTAGGCTTGATAAAATTAGGGCAAGACACGGTAAGCTCAGCACCAGCCAACAGCAACGGTTCAACTTTAAAGACAGTTTCTATGGTCAAGGGGATATGATGCAATAGTCTTAATCCTTGTTGACACTCCCCGGTCTAAAGACGCGGGGATTCTTGCTTCAACGAGCCAACTTGCTCAACCAGACCGGAATCAGGAAGAGTAGAGGTCAATTCTCCGCAAGCGTTTCGGGAGACCCGACGCTGCGCGAACGGGTCGATGACACAGGTTCCGGTGTGCCCCACCGTACCCAAAGCTCTGTTCAAAATGTTGATGGCAGCGTTATGGTCCCTACCTAACTGGCAACCACACTGACAGATATGGGTTCTAGTTGATAGTGACTTCTTCACGACTTCACCACAGTCAGAGCAATTTTGGCTAGTGTAAGCAGGATTAACTGCGACAGTAACTCTGCCAAACTTTTGACCAAAATGCTCTAGCCATTTCCTGAACTGATACCAACCTGCATCATTAATAGACTTCGCTAAACAGTGATTTTTTACTAGATTTTTGACCCTTAGATCTTCATAGGCCACCAGGTCGTTAGACCGGACTACGCAGCGTGCCGGAGACGAAACCTTAGAAGAGTGCAGCCTTACAACAAAACCTGCCACCTTTGATGCATAGCCTACCAACTATAAAGGCTGCACTCTTCTTGCGGTAACTTCTAACCAGTCTCTTGGCATGCTCTTCACGTCGCCTACTTATACTAAGGTGGTGTCTAGCTAATCTATTAATTGCTTTCTTACGATTGGTTGAGCCTTTCTTTTTTCGGGAAACTCGACGCTGATAAAACTTTAACCGCTTTTCCCCAGTCCTGTAAAAACGAGGATTAGGTTCAGTCTTGCCTCTGGAATCGGTGTAGAAATCTTTTAGACCTACATCTAAACCGACGGTCGCATCAGCAGGTTTTAATTGTTCCTTTACATCGACTGAGACGCAAAATTGAACATAGTACCCGTCGGCTCTTTTGACAATCCGAGCTCGTTTTATCTGTTTCTTATCAAATCTCCACAAGTCCCATGTCCCCTTGAGCTTAAGTTTTCCAATTCCCTTTTTGTCGGTGAATGTGATCGATTTTTTGTCAGGGGACAACTTCCATCCTGATTGCTTATATTCGACCGAGCGACAATGCTTCTGGAATCGGGGAAACCCTTTCTTTCCGGGGACTTTTTTCTTGCAGTTGTCATAGAAGCGGGCGATCGATGACCATGCTCTTTCAGCGGCAGCCTGTCGAGCGGTTGAGTTCAATTCACTGGCAAAATCAAAATCTTTAGCCAAAACTCTACAATATTTGTTGAGGTCGTATTTTGATATGCCTCTATTATCAATCCACAACCTAAGGCAACTGTTGCGGACAAATTTTACTGTCCTGATCGCCTCCTCTATGGCTAAATATTGATGTTTTTTGCCGTATGCCTTGAACTCAAGAATGATCATCAGAAATCGACCTCTTCTGTTGTACTGTTATGCTAACACAGCTAGCACAAATCGACAACTACTAGTGCGACTTTACTCACGGTGGCTAAAGCCACTATCAGCCTTCATCCCCGGTTTAAAAACACGGGGTTTTCGGCTTGTGGGGAATTTTATAAGGCTGATGCGATTGGCCGTAGGCCACGCTACGCGAACGCATCTGTTGTCTCAGCTCAGCCATAAATGGCATCGCTTCAGAGCGGGGATGTTTTTGCCGTGCTTGTTCAAAGACCTTAAAGTCGATCATCTTATCTTAATTTCGGTTAATCATTTATATAGTAGTTCTCAATTGGGTGATGGACAAAATCCAGGATTTTAGGGAACAGGGAAGAGAGCAAAAATCCTCTGTACCTCATGAACATGATAACCGCAATAGCAGTTTTAAAATGAGGGGTCAAGTACCCTGCCCTGCCTGGTCATCCCCTCTCTCCACATCTGAATCCTTACGGGAAATTTTTGAGCTGAAAGCTTTATCCAGCTAGTCTTTCAGCCTTTGCATGGCACATTATTGTTTCAGCTTTGCTACCTTTACCTGAATCAGACAGTTGCAATATTATCCCATCAAAGATAAAATCCGAAGAGTTAACAAGCTGTAAGGGTAAAACAGGATAAAATATATGACTGACGATAAAATGCAAACTCTTTCATCTTTTGCTAAAGATGAGTACGGACTTAGTTCAGCCTCATTCCAAGCTATGGTCAACTATGGTTACGCTTTGTTAGCTATTGCCGGAGGTGATGGAGAGGTTTCTGACCCAGAAATGGAGTGGTTAATCAATCACCAAACGAGATTTGGTGCCCCTGAAGAGGTTGTTGGACTCTACCAGTCTTTTGATTACAAAAATGCTAACCTACAAGAGCTGTTGCCCGATATAAAAAAAGTTGATGTTGAAACTTTGTCAGTAGCCAACGAATTGGTATATCATGCCATTAAGATGTCATCAGCTGATGGAGTTTATGCTGACGCAGAGAGAGCCAAAGTAAAAGAAGCAGCAAAAATCCTCGGAGTTGCTGATGATATTGTTTTGACTCTAGAAAGTTTAGTAGAGATGGAACGAACTGTTGTTAAGATGCGTAAGGCATTGATTCACGTAAACACATTATAGACGACGGTATCACTATACCACGGTAGGTAAGCATATGCGCTACTTGAGGTGCTGCTTGAGGTGCCGTCAGCCGTCAGCCTTGGCCACACTACGCGAATGGCTGATAGTTGAATCCTGATAGCTGAATGCTTACTGTGTAGCTATTTTAGGACTGCTATAAGAGCAAGAAGAATTAAGCGATCGCAAAACAAGACTCTAATTTGAAATCTGGTAGCATACCTTTACAAATTGAATCTCTTTCCATCTCCCCACACTTCCCACACTTCCCCTTCTTTTTGAAAAATATTTGAGAAATATCAGATACACCCGATTAGCGGTAGCGAAGTTGTTGACCCTTGATGACTAAACCCATTCTCATCGCGTTTCCAATTGGAGTGAATCGTTTTTGTTTCGTCATGGTTTGGGGATGATGACCCACGGTAGATAAACTCATGCTAAGCAGAGTCACAACAATTAGTGTAGCGCTTAAATTACGAGTAAAGGTTAAGTCAAACATTATCTGCGGATTTCCAACTGTCTCTACTTTCACAGTAGAAATCTGTTATGATTAGTTCCTCCACTAATATGCAACTACCTGAATTGACTCTCTGGTGGAATGGTGAATCCCACCAATTCAGTGGGTTTAGGAGTGTGGTTGAGCTAGACAATCTGCCCACTGGCACCATGGCAGAAAAATTCAATATTCTTCTGTTTCCCTACTCCCTACTCCCTACTCCCTACTCCCTACCCAGCAGTGTAAATCAACCGTATTTCCTTTTTGGAGCCATCTCATCTAGGGATTTCACTTTAGCAGCTCTTGGCTTGTCCAATTGACCCTGAGACTTACAGGACAAAGCACTGTGGGGTAGAACTCGTAAGATTTCGGTTAGGGTGGTTACCCCTTTGGTTACCTTTTCAATCGCCGCCTTCCGGAAGGAATAAAAACTAATTTTATCCAGGTAACGGTGCAACTGAGTCATAGTTCCCTCATAAATCAACTGCCGCACCGTATCATCTACATCCAGTAACTCTACAATCGCTTCCCGTCCTAAATAGCCGGAATTGTAGCACTTGGCGCAACCCTTTCCTTTGCGCCAACCTTTGAGATTAGCTTCCTCTGGCCTCAAACTCAGCTTCCGCAAATCCTCAGAAGTCGGGGTATAAGGTTCTTGACAGTGGGGACATACTTTGCGCACCAAACGCTGTGCCACTATTCCCAATAGGGCATCACTGATTAAACCCGGTTCCGGACCAATATCTTTAATACGAGGAATAGCACTGACCGCATCATTGGTGTGGAGAGTGGTCAATACTAAGTGACCGGTCAAAGCCGCTCGAATCCCTGTTTCAGCGGTTTCAGCATCCCGAATTTCCCCCACCATAATGATGTCCGGGTCTTGGCGTAAAATTGCCCTCATCCCTGCGGCAAAGGTCATCCCGGCTGCCTCATTCACTTGGGTCTGGGTAATCCGGGGTAAGACATACTCCACTGGGTCTTCCACCGTTACTACATTCACATGTTCCGTGGCTAACCCTTGCAGGGAATTATATAGCGTACTAGTTTTACCAGAACCAGTCGGACCGGTGAGAATAACCATTCCTTGGGGTTGCTGCAACCAACCTTTATAGATTTTAAGCTCTTCGTCAGAAAAGCCTAACTCTTCCAAGCCAGAAAAGGGGTTCTCTCTTGGTAATAAGCGAATCACTGCTTTCTCTCCCCCCACACAAGGGAGGGTACTCACCCGCAGATCTAACCCAAGTCCTGCCTCCTCCCCAGTCGCATAGTTTTCCCCAATCCGACCATCTTGAGGACGGCGGCTTTCAGCAATGTCCATATCAGACATGACTTTGAGAGCAACCACCACTGCTCGACCCAAGTCTGACGGTAAGGTAGTTATATCCCTAAGAATCCCGTCAATGCGATAGCGGACTCTTAAGCCATCAGTCATCGGTTCCAGGTGAATATCACTGGCGCGGTTACGTAGAGCTCCAGAGATAATGGTTTTAATCCGCTCAATCTGGTCAGCCGCTTGGGACAGATACAATTCTGTGGTTTCGGTAATGTCTTCTTGTTCCACCTCACCAGTAAGGGGATTGACAAAGGCTACCGAACTGATGGATTTGGCATTATTGTTTTCCCTGTGGTACCATCTCTTGTAGCTTTTCGGTGCAATGGGAATAATTTTGATTTCGGTGAAAGTGCGATCGCTTAATTTTTTGAGCTGCTCTGGGGATAACTGGACTGGGGTACCCAGGTAATAACAGTTGCGCCACAGTAGCAGCGGAATCACCGGAGGTAAATCTTGGCGATTGGGGAATGGCTTAAAGAACCGGGAGCTGACTTCCCTATCCAGCAGGTTAACGTTTAGTTCTCCTTGTGGGTTAACCAAGAGTTTAAGGGCTGTTTGACAGTTAATTTCACCCTTTCTCAACTTCCTCCAAGCCGATGAAGTTTTAACGCCAGTTTGCATGATTTTTACCCCACTAAATTAAACTAAATTAAACAGTTTTTATTGATGAATTTCCAGTTTTACTTTCCCAAACACCTGGGTGCTTATTGACTATATCAGTTTTCGAGTGATTGCTATTGCCATTGGTTGATATTGGATTGAGAGATTAACGTGTAAGCATTCAGCCGTCAGCTGTCAGCCGTCAGCTGTCAGCCGTCAGCTTATTTTATTCAAAAGCTATAGTTATTGTAGGGTGGGCAAATGACATAATTCCAGATTAAATGGTGATTGGCTTGGTATTTGCCCACCCTACTACTGAGAGCTGATATCTGAATGCTTACATTAACGTTATATATAAATCTTTATCTAATCTTTATATATAACGTTACCTTTTTACTTTCACAAAACCTAGGTAAGCCTACCTAGGCTTACCTACATACGCTTACCTAGTTTTTTCCAATGATTATATCTGATCAATTCCCAACATTACTATAGACGTTTTACCTCCTATAAACACCTTTTTTTGCTCTAGTTTTTTTGCTGTAGTTTTAACAGCTAAGCAAGAGCCAAACTCTATCTATTTATCAGACGGAAATCAACAAGATTACGCAAAGAGAGAATTTTTTTTACAAAAGTTTACATTAGCACCTCAAGTAGCACCATCTGTAGCGCATCAGCACCTCAAGTAGTGTGCGCGTAGCGCATTAGCTGATAGCACCTCAAGTAGCGTGCCCATAGCGCATTAGCTGATAGCACCTCAAGTAGCACCATCTGTAGCGTATTGGCTGATGGCTGATAGCTGATGGCACCTCAAGTAGCGTGCCCATAGGACATAAGCTGAATGGTTAGCACCGAACTTGTAGAGCTGACCTTACTGAGTAACTCCCACGATGAATTGGCTTTGCTGAACCATCTTCACAGAGGAATAGGTCGCCATTGGGAGCGACGGTAAAGACACAGTTTTGTCCAACTTTGTATGAGCAGCGCTAAATAGTCTAGGAGTAAATTATGAAAGTAAGTCCAAAAAAAAGTTAATTTTAAGTTAAGAAATAGTTAATAAATTCCTAGGATATCAATTTTTTGTGAAAGTCTACTGTCAGCTCTTAAACTAATCATAAATTTGTGGGAAATTAAACTAATATTAACCTCTTTATTTAAAGATAGACTAATAGAGTTTTAGTAAGCTATCAGCTATCAGCTATCAGCTATCAGCTATCAGCTATCAGCTATCAGCTATCAGCTATCAGCTATCAGCTATCAGCTATCAGCTATCAGCTATCAGCTATCAGCTATCAGCTATCAGCTATCA
>NZ_JAAHIE010000469.1:0-5799 GCF_010671945.1 Moorena sp. SIO4E2 | reverse complement strand
CGATATTAAAAAGACGCTAGGAGGGCTAGTATATTTGAGACGTATAATAGTTTGAATAAACTTAGACTGTTTGATGCCTCCGCTACTACCTGCTCCTCGTGGAATCCCACTGGGTGTAAGCTTTAGTGGTTGTGCGTTGGATAAGGTAAGACCACGGCAATTGTTGGTGTTACCGTTCTTATTCAGATAGTAAGATTCTGTAAGTCCTACCACCGCTTGGATAACTTTCTGGAAGGCTGAGAACAGACGTTTGGTTCTGGGGATTAATTTGCCTTTACCGGTGGTTCCTGATGTTTCTTGAAATAGAATAATGGGCTCTGCTACCAGTTGATTAAACTTGCCGGTATTGGCAATATTATTAATAATATCTTGGTAGTCTTGATAAGTAGAAATAGGATGTGCTTTTCGGAAGTCTTTGACTGACTTAATCTCGGAAAATTTGTACCTTTTACCGTAGTCAGTGTCCTTCTGAAGCTTCAAAATATCCATCAGGACTTTAGTTTGAACTTTGGCAGCGTTTGCGGTGTCATTTTGTAACTTTTTTAGATTGCTTTTACTGAAATAATTCAATATTACTAGTAACAAGCGATCAGAAATTATATCGATTAGTTTTAGAGGGTGCTCTAGCATGATTTTTTCCTAACGCTTACTTTCAAAACGATTGAATTAGCGGCAAGTAGAGGAATGCTCAAATTCGGTTTTAACTTTTGGTTTTAACTTTTGGTTTTAACTTTTGCCACTAAGCGCGTCTAACACGACACCAGAAATGATTTTACTCCTTCAGGCAACACGAACCAAAATCTCTCCAGCAACTCGCTCCCCTGATTCCAACGCTGATTCCATACCAGGAGATGCGATCGCAGTATGTTCCCCAGCAAAGTGAATTCGATTCCAGGGTTTAGCCATCTTGTTCTGAAATCCGCGAATTTGTCCGGGGGCAAAGTGAGCATAAGCTCCCTGAGCATAAGGATCACTACCCCAGGAAACCACACGGGCTATCTCGACATTACCTTCAGTAGCAGGGCGAATTCGCTTCAGTTCAGCCTTGACAAATTGTCCTAATTCCTGTTCTGACATAGCATCTAACTTCTTAGCACTGGCTCCATTAGCCCAGCAGGTTAAGCTTTGGACTTCTCCAGAAGCATCCTTGTGTGGAAAGACCAGCTCTAACACAGAGTCTGTCCACATCCTGATTGGGTAACCGTCTTCTTCCCAGAACGGATTGGTAACAGAAACATGAACCTGTGTGACTATTGTATAGGGTAATTCCTGGACAGCCTCAGCCTGCGCCCCTTCCAAAGGAGGATCGATCTCTACCTGGCGCAGTACAGAAAAAGGCAGAGTACAGACAACGTAGTCAGCCTGGAAGGTTGAGCCATCGGAGCAGTAGACTTGAACACCAGTTTCCTGGCTGCGGATAGCTGTCACTACTTTCTTGGTTTGGACAACAGAGTTCAGAGATGCTGCCATCTGTTCAGGCAAGCGAGAGTTGCCGCCTTTGACATGCATCATGGTCTTGCTTAGAGTCTGTACTTGTTGGTCATTCTTGAATGCCCACAAGGCCGAGGCAGTTTCCAAGCTGTTCATTGAAAAAGGATAAACGTTCATCAGGCGAAGGGCTTCTGGAGATGCCCCTTGGGCAAGCATATAGTCATCTAGAGGGATATCTAGGTCAAAATGGGTCGGGGATCTCCATGCTGTAGCATCTTCCAAGGGATTATTGGGGTGGAGGTAATGGGTTAGCAAACGAGGTGGAACTATACTACGCTCGCTTTCTGCTAACTGATTCGCCATAGATTTAGACCAGTCTGGGGTCAATACAGATTGCCCATTAATATGGAGTAGCAGTGCCCTGTCCAACTGCTGAAGCGGTTCCACAGGTACTTTCAGCTTCTGGGCTAGAGTTAACAGGCGCTGGTATGTCTCGCTCAAACTCTGACCTCCGGCTTCTGGTTTACCCGGTAGGTCATCTAAGGTATAGATACGACCACCAACGCGATCGCGTGCTTCCAATACCGTTACCGAAATCCCCTTTGCCTCTAATAGCAACGCGCTATATAAACCGGAAAGACCAGCACCGATCACCACTACTGAGGTGGGCTTAATCGAAGCAGATGCAGCAATCTGTTTAGATGCTCGTCCTACCACGAGGGTGGCTAGGGCAGACTGAGCCATCCGACCCAGGAATTTACGGCGATTAAGACCTCTAGTAGTCATTAGTTTGTAGTGATTATTGCATTATTTGATTATTTTAATATTTCATTTTATTGTTTACTATTACAAACTGATCACATAGTTTAATTTTTATGTACTTGCCATGGTAGCAAGAAGACAATTTAGCAAAATTGTTGAGGAATTCTAATCAATTGAATTGAGAGACTTGAATGAGTAATACTCAGTCCACAGGATTGCCTCTTTGGGTGCAGGAAAGAGATACAGTTATCGCCAATGATGCTGGGGTTGAATGGCGAGAGGGCAAACGCCCTGATTATGCCCAAACTAATCAATTTCTTAAGAAAGGGAGTAAATTCAATCATCCAGAGGGGTCTTTGGAAGCGATCGCTCAAAACTTAGTCAGAACCTTCGAAATGGAAGCTTCCTATAAAGCTAATCCTGAACAGTGGTTGTCTATTGTTGCCGACCAGTTTCGGATGAGCACTAACGGTGGACCAAAGTACAATGCCCAGACTGTTGCTGATATCGGAACATACAACGTATTTCTTGGGGATACGGAACACTATCGCTCCACAGAAGAAACCTTTGAATCATCCATAGAAATTTTCCATAAGGCTTTTCCTAATGGCTTTCTCTGGGAACTGATGGAAGTGCTTTCCGCACCTCCTAATGTCACCTTTAAGTGGCGGCATTGGGGGACGTTTAGCGGTTCCTTTAAAGGCCATGAACCCACAGGAGAAACTATAGAAGTTTTTGGCATCAGTATTGCTCGGGTTACTGAAGACTTGAAGATTGTCTCCTTGGAGCATTTCTTCGATAACAGTTTGTTTCTCAAGCAATTAACATCAGGCTGTCCCTTCCACTCTTAAAATTTAAATAATTCGTAAGCATTCAGCTAATGCGCTACGCCCACCCTTGGCCTGTGGCCACGCTGCTTGAGGTGCGAACAGCTTTCAGCTTTCAGCTTATGGGCGTAGCGTGGGCTTTGGCCAAGGGCTTTTTCCCAGACTTTCAATTCGATAAAATCTCACCTGAGTTCGACGTAACCCTGGAAGCCTTAATCTACCGTAGTTGCTCAAAGCCTGTATCCCCCATTGTTGCCTCAAGGGTTCCCGAAGCCTAGCCTGCTTAGGGCTAATCGCTTATACTCAGATCTTGCACCAAGTTTAAAATTTACCTGTCAAGTTAGGGAACAGGGAACAGCGGATCTGGGAACAGTGATAAGATTTGACTATTTCAGTGCTGAAATTGATTGTTATCACTTCCGTTATTAAGTTTTTTTGTACTGGTGCAAGATCTCAGTTATATGGAAATCAGGTTAGGTAGATTATCCCCCATCACCCGATCACCCCATTACCTGATTACCCCATCTATTCAGGTCTGTGATTGCTGTACACTGGCAAAAAAGAAGTCTTGAAGCAGGTTTGAGGACTTCTTTTGGAGGCTGAAAGTCCCTCTCTTAGGAGGTTTTGTAAATAAAATTAACTTTTACGAAAAAAAAATAGTAGGCTTCTTGTATAATTCTCGACATAGAGGTATGTAACTATTTATAGATACCTACTTACCATCTCTCTCTGAAAATTCAGGAGTAAGTTTCATGGTTGTATTAATAGGCGGTCCAGGTAACGATACCTTGATGGGCGGGGCTGGTGATGACACCCTCAGGGGGAATGCTGGCAATGATAGCCTGGTTGGCGGGGCTGGTGATGATAGCCTGGTTGGCGGAGCTGGTAAAGATACCCTGATTGGCGGAGCTGGTAAAGATACCCTGATGGGCGGAGCTGGTGATGACACCCTCAGGGGGAATGCTGGCAATGATAGCCTGGTTGGCGGGGCTGGTGAAGATAGCCTGGTTGGCGGAGCTGGTGATGATAGTCTGCTTGGCGGAGCTGGTAAAGATACCCTGATTGGCGGAGCTGGTAAAGATACCCTGATTGGCGGTGTAGGTAACGACTCTCTGTCTGGCGGTGTAGGTAACGACTCTCTGTCTGGGGGCTTAGGTAATGATACCATCGTAGGTGTAAATCCCAGCAGTAACAATCCAGGTGTTAATGAAATTGATACCTTAACCGGAGGAGCTGGTGCTGATACATTTGCGATTGGAAATAGCAATAATCCTTACTATGTCGGGGGGGGAGGACCTGCGGGTCTCAATGACTACGCTCTAATTACAGATTTCCAATCTGGTACGGATAAAATTCAACTCAAGCAAGGCATCAACTATACCTTTGGTTCCAACTTTATCGCTCTCGATTCTGGTTCGGGCTTTGATGTTATTGCTATAGTTTCTCCTGGCTATGACCAAGGGGATCTGATGTTTGTATAACGACTAGTACACCGTCTCGGAAATAACTGACTAGTTAAAATCTCCTTGATCTGGCCCGTTTCCCCCTTTTCTTCCTCTCCGTTAAACTGAGTACTCGAACCATTGTGATTAATCGTTTGGTGGGCAGTGCTTACTTTGGCTATGGCCAGCTTGGTGAATCTTTCTGGTGCACTGCCCACCCTACATCAACCTGAGTACTCGAACCATTGTGATTAATCGTTTGGTGGGCAGTGCTTACTTTGGCTATGGCCAGCTTGGTGAATCTTTCTGGTGCACTGCCCACCCTACATCAACCTAAATGGGACAGTGATTAATCCTAGGGTGGGCAGTGCCTAGGAACGGGCAAAGCCCAGCTTGGTGAATCTGTCTGGTGCACTGCCCACCCTACATGAACCTAAATGGGACAGGGGATGTGGGTGAATGGGTACGCTAAATCCCCAATTGTCTGATTCACTTGTCTGATTCAGACGCTACCCCAAGTTATGACTTTTGTCAATAACTTGGGGTAATTTTTGTTTCTAAAATAGAATTTATCAATTCGGTGAGATACTTGCGTATAGGCGGTTTCGACGTCTAATTAGTACATATGTACATAGTAAGTTAACTTCTAGAGAAAAAAAAATAGTAGGCTTCTTGCATAATTACCCAAATCCAGGTGGATAGCTCTTATAGATACCTACTCACAATCTCTAAAAAATTCAGGAGCAACTTTCATGAATACATTAATCGGCGGTCCAGGTAATGACTTTCTACAAGGAGACAACAATGACGATAACCTGATCGGGGGTGCTGGCAATGATACCTTACTAGGTTTGGGTGGCAATGACCTTCTTGATGGGGGTGATGGCAATGACATCCTGGCAGGGGCTGCTGGGGAAGATTTACTTGATGGCAGAGCTGGTAATGATTTATTAAGCGGTGGTGATGGTATTGATCTTCTAGATGGTGGTGAAGGCAATGATACCCTGATTGGCGATCGCGGTGATGACAATATCAATGGCGGAAATGGTAATGACCGACTGATTTGGAATAACGGTGATGGCAGCGATATCATGGAAGGGGGTGCTGGCTTTGATGTGGTAGAAGTCAATGGCGCAGATGGTGCCGGAGATAACTTTGCCCTCAACCCCTTTGGCCCCAGGGTACGCTTTGAGCGGTTGAATCTGGGTCTGTTCAACCTGAATGTCAATGATGTAGAACAGTTTGAGATCAATGGTCTTGGGGGTGATGACACCTTAACTGTTAATGACTTGTCCGGTACTGATGTACAGCTGGTAGTCTTTAACGGCGGTGATGGT
>NZ_JAAHIE010000468.1:0-5821 GCF_010671945.1 Moorena sp. SIO4E2 | reverse complement strand
ATAATTAGACATAAATGATAGAACCCTTGTCAGTATTAGCCGGTTGGGCAATCCCGAAAATAGGGGAATCGTTGTTAGAGATTGTTTCGGGACAAGGATGGGATAGCTTAAGTCAAGCTCTGACTAAAAGCGATGTAGAGAAGGCAATCAAAGCGGGCGAAGCGGCAGTTAAAGAATGGGAAAAACAACGGGATCCGAGCCAGCGCTTATTTTTTCACGCTAGACCGGATGGCTGGAATGGAGTTAATAATTTTTTGCGCGACTATTTTACTAATTCTGCTGTTTTGGCGGAATTACAGAAACCGCTACTTAATCAAGGTAAGCCTGATCGGGAGATTTTAAGCACGGTATTTCAACAGCAAGCTGAAGCCCATAACATTAAACTGAATCACGATAGTCTCAAGCCTTGGGTGGAGACATTTATTAATGCTTATTTCCAGCAGACGGATACTTATCTAAAATTTCAGGTAGCTAAACAGGATTATTGTGATCAGTTAGCTAACTGGTTTGATGATGTCAAATTTGCTGGCATTGCTGTGCCTGGGCAAGAAGTAGAAAAATCCGAGAAGTTAGCCCAAATCTTTGTAATGCCAGATGTGGTGGAAGACGTATCAACTGCTGGCGCTTGGGAACGGGATTTGTTAGCAGCTGGTAGTGGGGAAACCTCAGAAATAGCACTATTAGCAAAGACGACTGGCCGCAAATTATTGGCGGAGCAGTTATTGAGCCAAAGTCAATCAAGACGAGTAGTGATATTGGGTGCGCCAGGCTCCGGAAAAACCACCTTGATGAGTTATTTTGCAGTAATGTTGGCTCAGCAAAATCCTGAGATTTTAGGATTAGATGCTGATACGGACTGGCTACCGATTTTAATTAGGATGCGAGATTTTGCGATAAATCTCGATAAAAGCCTGATCGACTATGCTCGGGTATTTGCTGAAAACACGATGTCAGTGAAACCGTTACCAGTAGGATTTTTTGAGCATTGGTTATCTGATGGGAGGGCGTTGATATTGCTAGATGGTTTGGATGAAGTGCCAGAAGAGGCTAAACGGAATGATGTAGTCAGGCGGATTGAGAATTTTTTGGGACAGTTTGACAGAAATCGCGCTATTATTACATCTAGACCGGCTGGTTATCGACGCGACTTTTTCCACACTGAGGAATTTCCCCACTATCAAATTGAACCCTTTGATGACCAGAAGATTTCGGCATTTATTGATAACTGGTATAACAGCAGGTTTCAAGATCAAGCCGAAGCTGAAAGGCGCAAGCATAGTTTACGAAAGGCGCTGGATGATAATGACAGGATTAAGCTATTGGCACGGAATCCGTTATTGTTGACAATTATTGCATTGATTCATCGGTATCAAGCTATATTACCTAAGGAACGGTTTGAGCTTTATAATTGTGCTGTCAAGACGTTGTTAACCTCTTGGGATGCTAACAAAGAAATCAGCAGTCATGGAATATTTAAGTATCTAGATTTATATGATTTACGCCGATTGATGGAATTGTTGGCTTATTGGATTCATACTCAGGGAAATGTTGGCAATAATGAAGGTGGCACCTTGATTAACCAAGATGAGTTGATTGATCAGTTGAGTCAGCAGATTAAAACCTTGAAGCAGGTGCAGTTATACCAAGCTGAAGAAGAAGCCGAAGCATTTGTAACCTTGATTCGCGATCGCACTGGTTTGTTGAATGAGCAAGGGCAAAATTGTTACGCTTTTGTCCATAAGACCTTTCAGGAATATTTGTGTGCTGAAGAGATTGACTATCAGGCGGATAATGAGGGAGATTTTGAGATTGTTTTGAGTCAGATTCGGGAGCATTTGCATGACTCCCACTGGCGCGAAGTGTTATTATTGCTGATAGCACAGCAAAAACCGAAAAAGGCAGCGAGGGCGATTCGGGCAGTTTTGAATAATACTAGTAACTATGAGCAGTGGTTGCATCGTGATTTGTTGTTTGCTGGTAGTTGTTTGGCAGAAGACCCGAAAAATTTGCTTGGTGCTGATCGTGGGTTGGTGCAAAAGATTTTGGAGCGGTTGTTTGAGTTAGAGCTGAGTAGTCAAGAGCGGGTTGGGGAGAGGGTTGATGAGCAGGTTTTTAATATAATTTGTAGTTTATATGAAACTGATTTTGAAGCACAGGTATTGGAATTATTGGAACAGGAATTGGCCGTAGGCCACGCTACCCAAACGAATCGAATTGATGACTGGCGATTGCTGAAGTATCGAGCTGAGTTCGGGGAAAAAGATGAGGTAATTACAATATTGTTGACACGGCTAAAGGATGATGATTCTGATGTGCGTTGGAGGACAGCCGATGCTTTGGGTGAATTGGGCAATAGCTCAGAAACCGTAGTCAACGCCCTCTTAGCAAGGTTTCAGGATGAGAATTATGATGTGCGTTGGAGGGTAGCCATAGCCTTGGGCGAATTGGGCAATAGCTCAGAAACCGTAGTAAGGGCTCTAATCGCACGACTTCAGGATTCTGATGCTAGTGTGCGTGAGAGGGCAGCTGTGGCCTTGGGCAAATTGTGCAATAGCTCAGAAACCGTAGTAAGGGCTCTAATCGCACGGCTTCAGGATCCCGATGCTGATGTGCGTGGGGGGGCAGCCTATGGCTTAGGCAAATTGGGCAATAGTTCAGAAACCGTAGTCAACGCCCTCCTAGCACGGCTTCAGGATCCCGATGCTGGTGTGCGTGGGGGGGCAGCCGATGCCTTGAGCAGATTGGGGAATAGCTCAGAAACCATAGTCAACGCCCTCCTAGCAAAGCTTCAGGACCCCGATGCTGGTGTGCGTCGGTGGGCAGCCTTGGCCTTAGGCAAATTGGGCAATAGTTCAGAAACCGTAGTCAAGGTCGTCCTAGCACAGCTTCAGGATGATGATTCTCGTGTACGTCGGTGGGCGGCCATAGCCTTAGGTAAATTAGGCAACAGCTCAGAACCCGTAGTCAACGCCCTCCTAGCAAGGCTTCAGGATGAGCATTATCGTGTGCGTCGGTGGGCAAGCGAAGCCTTGGGCAATTTGGGCAAAACATCGAATCATGTTCTCCCTACTGTGATTGAATGGATTGAACAACACCAAGATTCCGACTATGTGGGCAGTGGTATTGATGTGCTGTGGGATTTGGTTGTAGGTACGGAATAGGGAGTAGCGCTCTATGTTATAGTTTTTAGGCATAATAATCTTATCCCAACAATCAACTGATCGCAATCCCCTCACGACCATGGAACAGTCGCCATCCCTGGAGCATGCCCTTAAACATTTTTTTGGTCACGACTGTTTTCGGCCAGGACAGCAACAGATTATTGAAGAGGCGCTGCAAAATCAGGATTTACTGATTATCATGCCCACTGGCGGTGGTAAATCCTTGTGCTACCAACTGCCAGCTCTACTGAAACCGGGATTAACCGTTGTGGTATCTCCTCTGATTTCCTTGATGCAAGACCAAGTGACGTCTTTGGAAGATAATGGGATTGGGGCTACGTTTATCAATAGTACCTTGAGCTTCCAACAAATGCGATCGCGGGAAGCTGCTATCCTTGAGGGTAAGATAAAATTACTCTACGTATCACCAGAACGGTTACTGGCAGAACAGTTTATCCCATTTTTGGATAGAGTGCGATCGCAAATCGGTATTCCCACCTTTGCCATTGATGAAGCTCACTGCGTCTCACAATGGGGGCATGATTTCCGCCCAGACTATCGGCAACTAAAACTATTACGTAACCGCTATCCTAATAGCTCAGTGCTGGCGCTGACCGCTACTGCCACTAATCGAGTCCAACAGGACATTATCCAACAACTGGAATTGCGACAGCCCAAGGTTCACATCGCCAGTTTCAACCGTCCTAACCTTTACTACGACGTTCAACCAAAACAACGGCAAAGCTATCAACAGTTATTAAAACAGATCCGTTCTCACCAAGGTTCTGGTATTGTCTACTGTACGAGCCGCCGTTCCGTAGAAGAAGTCGCTTTCCGGTTACAGAATGATGGTATTTCTGCCCTACCTTACCATGGTGGAATGACGGATAAGGCTAGGGCAACCAATCAAAATCGGTTTATCCGGGATGATGTGCGGGTAATCGTAGCTACGGTAGCCTTTGGCATGGGAATTAATAAGCCAGATGTACGGTTTGTGATTCACTACGATTTACCTCGTAACATCGAAAGTTATTACCAGGAATCGGGACGAGCAGGACGGGATGGGGAACCAGCCACATGTACGGTTTTATATAGCGCTAGTGATATCTCAAAACTTCATTATCTGATTGATCAAAAGCCCGATCCCAAGGAACAACGGATTGCCTATCAACAGTTAAATCAGATTGTTGACTACGCAGAAGGCACAGATTGTCGCCGCCGGATTTTGCTGGGCTACTTTGGTGAGCGGTTTCCAGGGAATTGTGAGAAATGTGATAACTGTTGCTATCCTAAGCCACTAGAAGATTGGACCATTGAAGCTCAAAAATTCCTCTCTTGTGTAGCCCGGTGTCGGGAACGGTTTGGCATGAACCACATTATTCAAGTGTTGCGGGGCTCAAAAAGTAAGAAAATTGAGCAGTATGGCCATCACTTACTCTCTACTTATGGTATTGGTAAAGATAAAACTGCAGAGGCTTGGAAAATTCTAGTGCGATCGCTTTTGCACCAAGGATTAGTAGACCAAACCACCGATGGCTACTCTGTGCTGAAGCTCAATAAACTAAGTTGGGAAATCCTGCGCAAGCAACGTTCTGTTTACGTTCCTATTCCCCAGTCATCTGTAGAAAAAGCCTTAGGGGAAATTAACCCCAGAGTAGCTGAAGCCGAGATTCTGCTAGAGAAACTGCGGAAATTAAGGAAACAGCTCGCTGATCGCCAATCGATTCCGCCCTATGTGGTCTTTGCTGATTCCACACTGAAACTGATGGCACAGCTGAAACCCAAAACCTTAGAGCACTTTGCCAAACTTTCCGGTGTCACTCAGTATAAAGTTACCCAGTATGGCGAGCAATTTATTTCAGAAATTCGGGCATTTTGTCAAGAGCAAAAACTACCAGAACCCCTCCCCTCCAGTACCTATATGAAAACCCTGCAATTCTATCAACAAGGGTTAAGTGTAGAGGAAATTGCTCAACAACGAGGGTATACTACCAGAACTATTATAGATCATTTGAGCCAATTAATTGAAATGAATCAGCCAGTGGATTTAAAACGACTGGTACCATTGGAACGCCATGAGCCAATTATCAAAGCAATTGAAAAAGTGGGTGATCAGTATCTGAAAAAATTACGGGAGTACTTAGGAGAAAGTTACTCCTATGACGACATTAAACTAGTCCGTGCTTGGTGGCGACGGGAACAAGAGTAATCGATATAGTTATTGCTATCCGCAGCACTATAGATGATTATGAAATGATCGCACAAAGCCATCCTGTGCTTTGGCTATACCCTTACATGTTACTGGATCAGATCCTCAACTTTGAGATCTAAAATATCACACAAGGCTTTAGTCTGTTCTGGATAAAGCTTAGGCTTGTGCCGATCAGCCTCCCAGTTAATCACTGTAGACTCTACGACATCACAGGCTCTGGCAACTTGTATGCGGGTTAAACCTAGACTTTCACGGCGTTCTCGTAGTTTTTTTCCTAGGGACATTACCTTCTCCGGTGGTCTTGTAGCAGTAGTTTACCTAAATTTATTTGACTATTTATAGTTTATATTCTACAATCGGGTTTTGTGCAACAGGGCAGGTAAATTAATATCAATGATTTGAATTAAGACCATAGATGTAGGTGGGGAGGGTGGGAAGTGAGGCGTAG
>NZ_JAAHIE010000467.1:0-5829 GCF_010671945.1 Moorena sp. SIO4E2 | reverse complement strand
TCTATTTTTAAGGCTTTTTGAAGTATTGTTTTTTGCTCTTGTGTCAGATAATTTTTTGCTGGCATATTTCCTATTATTGGGTTATTTATTAATTTTTATTATACCAATTTAAATGCCGAACAGCTTAGCTAATAGCTGATAACTCACCCTAAAACTCTTCTCCCTCGGTGCGCTTACAGTCGTCGAATTAAATTCGCCACGGGTCGCACCGCTCCCGACTCCCTCGGTGCGCTTACAGTCGTCGAATTAAATTCGCCACGGGTCGCACCGCTCCCGACTCCCTGCTCCCTAAAATAATAGACACACAATCTCCCCCTTAATCACTTTCCTGCTGTTGACATCACAACTAATGAAAAGTGGTGTGGGGAGAGACTGAGATCAACAGGACCATCGAAGCCCACTCCTAAAACTTAAGGATCTAGATAGTAATAACTAGCTAGTATTTAATTTTAGTTCGTAGGGTGGGTTAGGCTGGGCAAGGATTTTGAGAGATTACCAATCAGTTTTTATCCGCGCCGTAACCCACCTTCTTTAAATTTCGCGCCTGACTACGGACGCTTTTTAATTAGCGCGGGTTGCCAATTTTATTTTTTAGATGATTTCCTAAACAAACCAGTCAAACAAACTAGTAAACTAAACTATTAGTAGTTAGGCACCAATTAGTTATTCTTATTAACTGAGATCTGTCAGGATAATTGAGCAAATTGGTGAGATAATTTGTGGGATAATTTTGTTTAATCCTAAACATACTTTTATTAAACCATATAATCCCCATCCTACCCTTTATCTAGATATTAATAACTAGATAATAATATAGTTGTTAATTGGCTTTTATGAAATTAGTTAATGTAAGCATTCAGCTATCAGCTATCAGCTATCAGCTATCAGTTATCAGCTTATGGGCTATGGACAGGCTACTTGAGGTGCTTATGGGCATAGGGTAAGCAAAGGGAACAGCTTTTGAATAAGCGATGCAGAGGTGCGACCCGTGGCGAATTTAATTCGCCTACGGAAAACGCACCATTACGGTCTTGGGGGTTTCCCCCATGAGCGACTGCATCAAGACAACAGGTAAGCATTAGTTTAATCTGAGTTATGGAAAGCTGTTCGCGCAGCGTGAGCTTTTAGCTCACGGCTGACCGCTGACGGCTGAATGCTTACTAGTTAATTAATAACTTATATAGCACTACGCATTCAGATGTTTAACATTCCTAAACTCCGAAACTTAGTCATAGCTTACTTCTGACTTCTGACTTCTTACTTCTGACTTGCGCCTAGCGCTATAGCGAGCACCGATTGAAATAGATTATTTACTAAAGCCAGTCAAAAAAAATAGTCAAACAAACGCTTATGAGTTAGGCGTTAGGCACCAATTATTTATTCTTAGTAACTGAGATATTTCAGGACAATTGAGTAAATTGGTGGAATAATTTGTGGGTAAGCATTCAGCAGTCAGCAGTCAGCAGTCAGCAGTCAGCCATTCGCTACGCGAACAGTAGTGTGGCCATAAGCCATAAGCCTTTAGCTGATAGCTGATAGCTGATCGCTGATCGCTGATCGCTGATAGCTGATAGCTGATAGCTGATCGCTGATAGCTGACATTTGTGGGATAATTTTGTTTAATCCTTAATTTAATTTTATGGGACAATGTTTCCAGGAATTAATACTATCAAAAAACGGCGCATAAGTCAAGGTCATAAGGCAAAAGGCAATAGGCAATAGGCAATAGGCAAGCTAGTGCTGTAGGGAGCGGTTAGCGATAGCGTAACCCCACAAAAGCCTCACGCTTTGTTGGGTTTCGTTGCCTCAACCCAACCTACGCCATGATCTAAAGTCAGTCAACCAGGGGAAATTGCTTATCCTTTTGCCTCTTGCCTTTTGCCTCTTGCCTTTTGCCTCTTGCCTACTCCCTCGGTGCGCTTACAGTCGTCGAATTAAATTCGCCACGGGTCGCACCGCTCCCGACTCCCGACTCCCGACTCCCGACTCCCGACTCCCGACTCAAGGCTTCACAAAGAACCTGATCATACTGTTTAGCAATCACTTCAGGAGTAAAATTCTCTAGTAAATACTCACGACCAGCCTGACCTAGGGAGTTTACTAACTCCTGATTAGCGGCCAGAGAGCGGATATAGTCAGCCAGACCTTGGCTGTCTCCATTCACGAAGCTGGCACCGCACTTAGCCTTGGCAATCAGCTCAGTTAAGTACGCTTGAGGAGAGCAAATTACCGCCACGGGAACCCCAGCAGCTAACGCAGAGTAGAGTTTGCTAGGAGCCACTAAGGTTTCCATACCAGGAATCACACTTACTAAGGAGAGATCGCAAGCGGTTAATGAGTAAGGCAGCATGTCTTTGTCTTGGTAGGGCAAAAACAGAAAGTTAGTTAAACCTAAGCGCTTCACGTCCTCGATTAAGGCTTCTCGCTTCGCACCACTACCAATACAGACAAACTGAATCGGTTCGTCTTTCAGTAATTTAGCAGTCTCAAGAATCGTGTCGATATCATGGCAGCGCCCCATATTACCAGAGTAAAGCACCGTGAATTTATTAACTAAGTTGTGCTTCTGGGCAAACCAGTTATCTGGCTTGGGGAGTGGCACAATCACATCTGGGTTAGCCCAACTGTGAATCACTGCCACCTTGTTAGCCAATTTAGGACAGGTATCTATGACTCGTTGCTTCATGGCTGAACTAAGGACAATAATTGCCTCGGCTTTACGCCAAACCCGACGATTGAGACCTCTCCAAAATCGAGCCAAGGGATGATCGTGACCAATGACTCCTAACTCCACAGCAATGTCTGGATAAAAATCGTAAATTAGGCAAACATAGCGCATACCAAAAATCCTACGAGCCAGGTAGGCAACCACAGGGAAAAACGGTGGCGCAGTCGTTAATAACACCAAATTACGACGACGACAGTTTTTAACTAAGTGCAAGAAAGCTCGCACAGCGAAAATTAAGCCATTAACAGCTTTGCCACGAATCCGCTGAGGCCACAGTTGAGCTGAACGCGATCGCTTAATTTGTACTTTTCCCAACTTTTCATACCTTGGTGCAGTGGGAGTCCCAAAGGCATAGCCTGGTTGCCCAGTAAACACCTTAATGTCCATGCCTTGTTTGCCCAATTGCATCACTAATTCTTCGATTAGCTGCCCAGTAGCAGCATAGTCAGGAGGAAAAAATTGAGTTAGTACAGACAGCTGAACAGACTGCTCACTAAGTGTTGTTGTTGGTAAGCAGTCTTTCATATGTTTCGATGTTTTTGGTTGTTTAATTAGAACCATAAGTCCAGCTATAGTCTTTTCAGTTGGTTGAAGTATTTTTGTTTTACGGAGCAGGGACTGAGGCCGTAGGCCACGCGGGGCGCGTTCGGAGCAGGAAGCAGGGAATCGGGAGTCGGGAATCGGGAATCGGGAGTCGGGAATCGGGAATCGGGAGTCGGGAATCGGGAATCGGGAATCGGGAAGAGGAGGCACGCGGAGATAGCGCGCGGAGTATGGGGAGATGGCCAGATGGCCATCTCCCCAGCCATGCTTAAAATTCAGATGTAATAAGATCTGTAGCGTTTCTCGTACTAATCAGGTACAAAGAATTTTTTCTCTGCTCCGAAGTCCCTGCTCCGAAGTCCCTGCTCCGAAGTCCCTACTCCCTACTCCCTGCTCCCCACTCCCTGCTCCATGGAAGAGCCATGAACAGACTGCCATGCTCTCCAAATCACCAATCCCAGTAAAATCGTTGTACTACCGACAATTACCGGACTGCGAGGAAACTGAACAGAGACTAGGGCTAAACTGCCAGCCCATAACGTGAGGGCGTAAATCAGTAACACCGTTAGTCGATGAGACAAACCTGCCTTTAACAAACGATGATGGAGATGGCGTTGATCAGCCTGGAAAGGTGAACTGCCGTGACATAATCTCAGGGTAATCACAGCAGACATGTCTAAAAGGGGTACTGCCAAGACCAGAAAGGGTAAGAGGACTGTTGTAGCTACGGCACCATTAACCAATCCAATCACACTCAGGCTAGCGATAGTGAAACCGATGAAGTAGGAGCCACCATCTCCCATAAAAATTTGGGCTGGATTGAAGTTGTAGTACAAAAATCCTAATAAACTCCCGACTAATGCCGCACTAATTAGTGCTGCCTCGGTTTGACCGATGAACAAACTGAGGACGAAAATAATCACGCCAGCAATACCAGCGACTCCTGAAGCCAAGCCATCCAGTCCATCAATCCAATTAATCCCGTTGACAACCCCTGTCAGCCAGAGGACGGTAATAGGTAAGCTGAGCCATTCTAAGTGTGCTATTCCCACTCCTGGAAGACTTACAAAGCTAATCCGCACCCCCATTTTCCAAACTAAACTGGCAACTGCTGCTTGCAGTAACAAGCGCGTTAACGGCGATAAATTCACCAAGTCGTCTGTGACGCCAATCAAGAAAAAGCAGAAACTGCCGAGAAAAACTGCCCAAACCTCTAAGGTGACTTCAGGGGGAAAATCAGCCAACCCTCCTAGACTCCATACTAAAAACAGAGCGATTAAGGTGCTAGCACAAATAGAAATTCCCCCTAAACGCACCATCGGTTGTCGATGCACTTTACGCTCGGCTGGTAAATCCGTGTACTGATAGTTGATGGCAGCCGCTTTAACTAAAGGAATAGTCTTGAAAACAATTAAAGCCGCGATAATGAAAGCAAGTACATAATATCCAGGGGAAACCATGGTGTAATAGCATAAGAATTACTACATCTGAGAACCAGGATTACCTCTAGACCCTCGTATTATAGAAGCCTCTAATTATTCTGCAAGCTGATTTGCTTGCTCTAATAAACTTGGTAAATTTGCACAATTAGAAGCCATACAAGCATCTAGATTTTCCATAAGCTGTTGAATAGTCTGGATCTGCTAAGACCCAAAACAAAACCAAGTCCGTCACCTGCACCAGCAATATTTCTTACGGCGGTCGTAATTACCAGAGTGTAGTTCACTCCCAGGCAAAAGATTCAGTAATTAAGGTAAGATGCACTCAAAACCTGTTAATTACTCGGAGCCGATTATTTAGTGACTGTAGGAATAGATTTTATTCTCTGAGCTGATGAATAATCGGCTAGATTTTATTATCCGATACTTTCTACTCAAATTAACAATAACCTCAGGTTTTTTTTCAAAAAATCTATATTTTTTTTAAAATGCCATGACTTATATTTTTAATTAAAAATTGTTAGCGCAACCAAATCAAAAAATGATTAATTAAGATAAGATTAAATCAAAACCTGTTAATTACTCGGAGCCGATTATTTAGTGACTCTAGGAATAGAGTTTATCCTCTTAGCTGATGAATAATCTGCTCCCTTGGGTTATCCTATCACTTATACTAACCTTAAGGATAACATCATGATTAATTTAAAGTATTCTCTGAATAAAAATGTTATTAATCAGGTTAAGATAGGGATAAGAGAAGGAAAAGCTGCTTGATAAGCACTCGATATCCATTCGTGACCAGTTAAAACCGACTTAATTTGCTCAATCCGTAATTATCCTTAAAAATTAGGTAAATATGAAGTATTAAATTCACTATTACCTTCACTTTCATCCCGAATTTTGAGCCTAAAATTAATGATAAGTTTAAATTTTACCGATCGCCTCCCTAAAAATTATACCAATTCTTCAAAGGTGGACTACAGATGCAGATGGGAAGATGGGGAGATGGGGAGATGAAATTGATGTGTAGCGGTGTGAGCGCGAAGAATTGGTATTATATTTCTTGGCCAAGATTTAGAGACTATTTTAGAAATATAGCGTTTCTCATAGTAATCAGGT
>NZ_JAAHIE010000466.1:0-5839 GCF_010671945.1 Moorena sp. SIO4E2 | reverse complement strand
GGTTATCTGTTATAGAAGTTAATTCTATCATCATCTGTTCGTAGTTGCCATGAGAAGAAACCCAATCTTTAATTCTTCTAAGCCTATTCTCATTTATGAAGTTTAATTTTTTATAGATTATTCCTTTTTGAGGTTTAAGAAGCTGCTTATTACACTTGAATGCACTCCCTTGAATTTTAATTGAATCACTCTTGCTTATCCTATATTTATAGCGGGCTAAAGTTTGCAGATACCATCCTCTTTCCTCCGAGTCCTTACCATAATATTTGTCGATAATTTTTTGGATATAGTAAATTGCGTTTTCCGGGTCATTTATTAACAATTTTTCTTCCGCTTTTCTTTCTAACTCTAAGACATCTGCAATGCTAATATTAGAGCCGTCGTTATCTTCGATTGAATCCATCTTTTCTTTATAAAATTCTTTCCATCCTTCATTTCTTGTCAAGCATTGATTTACTAATTTGCGAACACTTATGAAAGGATCTTCGCCTTCTATAATATCGTCTTCTATTGAGTATTTTACAATCTCAAACCCGATCTCTATCTGCTTTCTAGTTTGATCAGAAAAATATTTCTTATAAGAATCATTTTTAACAAATTTTACTAAGTCATCTCCAATTATAAGGATGACACTGTAATCTTTCTCTCCTCTAACACTCCTGCCCAATCCTTGTTCTATTTTTTGTGCAATCTTGATACTAATTATCTCACTGCTATAACGGCAATATTCTTCATATCTTTCAGTTAATGATTCAGCAAATGGACAGGAATCAAGAATAAGGATTCGGCAGGCATCATCAGGTAGATCTACCCCATCGTACCTGTTAACAATTACAATACCCTGGTTAGTGTTGCCTGACTTTAACTGATTAACTTCTTCAAAGATACTTTTGCTATCAACAACTGTATAATTCAATTTTTCATATAACTTAGCTTTCTTAAAGCTGGAGGTAATAAATACTATACCCGCCGGTTTTAACTTAGGAGCAAGTTCAGCAAACTTGTGGATGATCGAATCCCTGTCTAATTCCTCATGTATCATAGAAGGAATTAGAATCATTTTTTCCCCTGACCATTTTTCATTCTTGGCAGTCAAAGGTTTCTTGACTGCCGATGCACTTAAACCTAGAACTTTAATAAAAGATGAATCATTTTGTGAGGTAGCCGACATAAAAAGTCTGTGCTCAGCCTTACTAAAAGTCCCAAAGTCATCAATTGGATTTATAAAAGTTGAAATTTCGAGTTCTTGTCCACTAAAGAAACACTGGCAGTTCTCAATATTATCTTTGATTACTGGCCAAGTAAACATAATTTCATAATAATCACGGTACTCTGATATAATTTCTAAAACTTCCGATTTTTTGTTTTGCCAGCTCCAATAAGGAACTGGCAAAAAGGTATGATAATAACCATCCTTGATTTCTAGAAAACTTCCCTCTCCTTGCTCCTTTAAATCATTTTCAAATAACTGAATTAATTTTTGATATAAATCATGATCTTGATCTACTTTAATCTTAAAAGATTCACTAATAGAGTCTATACAGGCATGAGAATCATCTAATACAATAGTATTTACTTTTGTACATTTTCCGCCAAATCCAAATATAGACTTACCATTGAATACTTTTTGAACATGAGTGATTAATATATGTTCTGAATTAACAAATTCGTCTGGAAGTGAATTATCTTTGCCGATAACAGAGTATCCTATCCCAAATCTTTCGGCCTGCTGGCAAGTCTGTTGCACCAGATATTTATTAGGGCAAACATATAAACATGGCCCTTTTTTTTCATTAAGTCTTGACTGAAGTATTAGTAGGCCAATAAGAGTTTTACCCTGTCCTGTATGGAGCTTTAAGATAATATCTTTCTCTTCTCTACGATTTGCCCACCATTCTTCTAAAACTTCTTTTTGAATAGGACGTAAAGGACCTGTCTCACTCCTTCTGTCAAGAGAGTCATAAATCTCAATAGGATTGACTTTTTTCTCGATCGATTTTAAACCTAGTTTCTTCTTGAAGTCAATCATGCTCGTTAGCCCTCAAAAAAATACATTAATATATAATGATATCAATATTTTTTATAGATGTCATTTCTTAAATTATATCTCATGGTAATCTGCATCGTTAAGAAATGAGTAAAAAAAAGGTTAAGAATTTCTCACTGCTAAGGGCAGTAGAATAAAATCTAGCTGTATCTAGCTAAATCAGGCTAACAATGGGATATTTAGAGAAAAATTCTAGCAAATGAGGATTACTTCAAGCGATCGCCCTAATGTTGAAACGAGTATTGTTTGTTGAGATAACGGTAAAAATAAGCGGACGGGTAAATTTTGCTAATCAACAGATTACCCATACTCGATCTCGGTTCAGAGATTTCTTACCTTGCGCTGCTAGTCTCCGCTAATTTCAACTAATGTTTCACCAGACCGTAGAAGCTCTAGTGCTTCTGGTAAAGTAGCACTCAAAATTTCTCGCAACCGATCATTTGAGGTGTTACCACAGGTCAACCAGATAATTTGAGGTGGTGAGCCAAGGCGATCGACTAGATCGACAAAATCACTGTCTTTAGTCATGAAGATAACGCTTTGAGCCTTTGCTGCCTCAAAAATCTCAGGATCTTCAGCATCTCTCAAACCAATATCCCGTAAAGCTAATGCTGTCACTCCAAAAGTATTGCTAATCCAAGTTGCAATCCCAGGCGACAAATTTGCGTCTACCCAAATTGTCATGGAACTAGCACCGGATGATTAAGCTTACGTGAGGCATATAGAAGTGCTGCCTGCAAATCATTTGCTTCTAAATCAGGCATTTCTGCTAAGATTTGCTCAGCAGTAAGTCCAGCCGCAAACAAATCCAGTATATCGGATACTCTAATTCTCATACCTCGAATGCAAGGGCGACCACCGCACTGTCTTGGATTAATGGTAATTCTTTTCAGCAAATCGGACATATCGCTTTACTCCAGAATGAATTTTAATCTCGCTATATAGCATTTATTATAGCTATCATAAACACTATATTTTCGTAAGCATTCAGCAGTCAGTGGTCAGTGGTCAGTGGTCAGCCATCAGCTTATTTTCTTCAAAAGCTGAGAGCTGTTCGCGTAGCGTGCGCGTAGCGCTTAAGCTGAGAGCTGAATGCTGACGTTGATGGGTTTTATTTTCCATCAGGCTATTAAGCAAAATTTCTGTATTTTTTAACGCTGGGCTCATAGCCCCTGCCTTTGTCAGCAAAAAGCCAAGCATGCGACCTTGATTTTCTTGATCCCCCTCGAAGCCATAATTATCACGGATATGTTCAGCAAATATACGAGCCAAAATTGGTGGAATTGCATTGCCTATTTGCTGGATTTTCTGAGAGGCATTCCCACAAAATACAAAATCATCTGGAAAGGTTTGAATTCGTGCTGCCTCTCTTATCGTTAAAGGTCTGTTTTCCACTGGGTGTATTAACTCTCTGGTGGCAGCGCCAGTGATGGTTAAGCTCGGCTCATTTCCAATCAGTCTTTTAAGTCCCGATGGCGCTCCACCCCGCTTTTCTGTGGGCATTCCATCAGCAACGCGCCTATTTGCTCTCTTCTTAAATGACTCATGCTGTAGTTCCTCTGGCAAATCCTTCATGGTTTGACCTGGCTTTAAGGCAGTAATTCTTTTTAGCTGGATGCCGTTAATACTTGGGTAGTAATGGTCGGATATTTGTGTTGCATTTCCACGAAGAAGAGAATCAAAATCATCTTGAGGAGGCGAGGTTAAAGGTTTTAGTAGAGTGTCCTTATCTTTTGTTGCTGGTGGCAAACTGTTTATTGCGTGAGAAATAGTAAGATCAGAGTTACGGAATAGTTGACCGGAGACTTTAACTTTTGGTGCTGGCATTCTAAAGTCATGCCCCAACCTATTCCCGATGATTATCACTCGTTTTCGTCTTTGTGGTATACCGTATTCTTGAGAATAAATTTTCTCAATTCTAATCCAATAACCCAGTTCAATGAACGCCTTAGCGGCTTCGTATACATATTTTCCTTTCTTGGAGGTAAGTAGCCCTTCAACATTCTCCATAATAAACCATTTTGGCTTCAAAATAGTTAGTGCTTTAACGTATTGTTTAAGCAAATTATTTCTTGGATCATCCCAGAACCTTGAACCCGCTGTGGAGAAGCCTTGACATGGAGGTCCCCCTATCAATATGTCGAGTTCTCCTGGTTTCATTACTATTTCAGAAAGAACCTGCCTAAAATCTAGGTTATCGATATCCTCATTGCTACATAACGACTCGGGAAAATTTATTCTATATGTTTCAACTGCCGCCCGATCTTTATCATTCGCATAAACAATTGAATATCCAGCTTGTTTAAACCCAAGAGAACATCCACCTGCACCGCAAAATAGACTAATAGCCGTGTGTTTCATTAATTGATAAACTTCCAAACTCGTCCTAAGACTATAAGCGTCCGCTAAATAGCTCAATAAAATTTTATTTACCATTAGGTACAAAGGGATCCCCCTAAATCCCCCTTAAAAAGGGGGACTTTGAGCTTGATAAGTGTACCTCACAACTGAAATAAACGCTAAATAAAATCCTCAATCACTGCTGTTACCGCTTCATGATACTCTTCAGAAATACCTAAAGTTCCAGCCAATCGAACGGTTTGCACCTGTTCTAACTCCGCCATCGCTATCATTTCGGCTTTTGATTTAGGTGGCGCATTTTCCGCTAATATCATTAATAAGGGCATCGGCACAGAATCTAAAAGCTGCAAAAATTCCTCCCGATTAGCCACAGGATCGATTGCGCCAGTAACAAACGCAGCAGGGGCATATCTACCGCCATCTTTGGAAGTGATTTGATGTTTTTGGGCGATAAATTCGGGAGTTAGTTTGGTTTCATCCACATAGACATGGCGTTTATACATCAAGCGCAGAAAAGAAGGGGTAGTGTTGAGATAGTATAGACTCTGACCTAACCAGGGCGATCGCACTAGGTTTTTTACTCCGTTTCTCACTCCATCGGGTAAACCCATTGCTCTTAACGGTCCTTTCCAAGTGGGAGCCACTAAAATTAGTTTAGAAATACTATCTGGATTATATTGGGCAAATTTTAAAGCGTATCCTGAAGCATGACCGGCAGCAATTACGATAATTGAGTTATTATTAAAAACAGATTTAATAAAATCTGCTAATAACTGGTGAAATAATACGGGATTGTAATCCACAGTCGGGCATTGAGACTCGCCAAATCCCAACCAATCTAGAACGGTAACGTGATAGTTGGTAGCGAGTAGATTGGCAATACCTTTCATTTCTGTGCGACTAGAAACCGTACTAAAAGCAGGAAGTAACAGTACGGGGTTTCCTGCGCCGATGGTTTCGTAGACCACTCGATATTGTTTGTCTTGCCAATTCCAGTGGTAGAAATTTTTGGTACCGCCAATACCAGAGTTAATCTGAGTGGGATTAGTTGCTGTAGTCATAGTGATAGTTAATATAGGGTTTGTATTTGAGTTTTGAACATAGGATTGATGGGAAAAGGGAACAGGGAACAGCGGATCTGGGAACAGGGAAAAAATCCTGTTTACCTGATTACGCTAGAAATCCCTATACAGGGTGATCAAAAAACTTGGGCATGAAAACCAAGTTGAACAAGAAGCTTTGAGTCAATAAGACAATAACCACTGCTGTTGTGGCAACTGCTACAGTTTTTATTTAATATTTTGTCAAATTAAGTAACTTTTTTAAGTAAAATTTAACGTAATCAAACTTAACAGTAGCTTGTAGGGTGGGCAAAAAGAGTTTGGTGGTTTTGATTAGTCACGAAATGATGACTTTGCCCACCCTACTCTA
>NZ_JAAHIE010000465.1:0-5874 GCF_010671945.1 Moorena sp. SIO4E2 | reverse complement strand
ACGCAAAAGAATTGGAATTTAAGTAAAATTTAACTAATTAAATTGGCTATACCGAACTGGCTGTGTAAAAATGTTATAAAATAATTATAGCAGTCCTAAATGATTCGTTAAATCTATTGGCCAAAGCCATCGCTATAACCCTTTTCCAGCAACGATTCCAGATTTTTAATATTTTACAAATAAATGATTGAGGATTGCTGTATTATAATCATGATTGGGCAGTAATTTTAGTTTTTAAGCGATGCAGCGCGGTCTTGGGGGTTTCCCCCATGAGCGACTGCATCAAGAGATAGAATGATTTTTTATAAAAACCCCATCCAATCAGACCTAGTCGGGAATAAGCGCGGTTTTATAGACACTAATTTCGGTAGAGCCAAAATTCCCTTTGAAGGGTATAGTCTTCGCTTTGAGTTTCTCAAAAACCAGATTCTTGAGTTATTTGACGAAGTAATTTTATCTGGAAAATATACAGGACGCGGAAATCGTGTTATTGCTCTTGAAAAATCGATAAAAGATTTATGGGGAACAACCGGAATTGCCACATCATCTGGAACTATCTCTTTGCAAATAGCACTCATGTGCGCTGGAATCAATCCAGGTGATGAAGTAATAGTGCCTTCATTAACATTTATTTCAACAGCTTATGCTGTAAATGCAGTCGGAGGTATTCCAGTATTTGTAGATATAGACCCCAAAACACTAACCATTAATCCAGATGCAGTCTTGGATTCTATTACTAGCAAAACAGTAGCGATTATCCCAGTACATATGTATGGGCAAATGGCTGATATGGACAGATTAATGGATATAGCTAAAAAGTACAATCTAAAAATTATTGAAGATTGCGCACAAGCACATGGGGCTACTTATTATGGCAACTATGCTGGTAGTATGGGAGATTTTGGTTGTTTTTCTTTCTATAATGGTAAAAATATAGGCGGATTAGAAGATGGTGGCATGATCACAATGCAAGATGCAAAGAATGTGTCACAAGTCCTTCGTTTATCTGATTTAGGTAGAATCCCTGGAAATCGTTATAATCACGAGGTCTTTGGGCTAAGAGGGCGTATGGGAGAGTTTACAGCCGCATTAATAAATTTAGAATTAAAATTCTTAGAAGAGTGGAACCAACGTCGTAATTATATTGCTAATTATTACAACGCTCATTTTGATGGTTTACCACTACAGATTCCTTTTGTTGCTCCAGGGCGAACTCATGTTTATTATCTATACACTGTGATAACGGATTCAGTCCAGACAAGACAGAAATTAGAAGACCACTTAATTTCTGTTGGCATCGAAACTATGAGAATATATCCGAAATTGATTCCAGATCAACCTGTTTATCAAAATGGTTTACCTCATCGGGTAGGACGATTAACAATAGCAAAGCAAATCGTGGAAAAGTTATTATCTTTACCACTCTATCCAGAATTGGAGATGACCGATCTTAACAGAATAGTTAAAGCAGTGCAGCAAGTATTTTGCCAGTAGTCTATAGTCATACCAAATCCGCTTGATTTAGGAGGTGTTTTTTGTAGGGCAATGTATCAAAAAGGTTGGTAATCGGAGTATACCTGAAAGGTGTTTGAGAGGGCTTCTGGACTATGAGAGCAAGCGTGAGGATGATTTTAGCGATAGCGGTGGCATTCTCGCTTACTGAAGTTAGGTTGGGAGCGATCCCGTTTCCTTAGGCGAGAATAACACAAAATCATCCCCACTTGCGGCCGTTGTGGACAAATTATGACTGTCAATCTACGGAGCTGGATGGCCCAAAGGATGCTCCCAGGACTGCCAGATCGCTAACACTCGATTTCGTGTGCCTGCCACTGGCCAGTATAATAGACCTCTTGCAAAAGTATTTTTCTAATAGTGTTCTTGATGCAATAGCGAGTGGGGGAAACCACGGCAGTCGCTCATGGGGGAGACCACGGCAGTCGCTCATGGGGAGGGGCTGTGTGCGGAACCTGCGTCCGCACCGCTGTTTGCCCCGTGGAAACCACGGCAGTCGCTCATGGGGGAAACCCCCAAGACCGCGCTGCCTCCCCAAGACCGCGCTGCCTCCCCAAGACCGCGCTGCCTTCCCAAGACCGTAATGGTGCGTTTTCCGTGATGGCGAGGGATTGCTCGCCGCCACGGGTCGCACCTCTGCATCGCTTTGCGTCAATTCTTGTCCACTGTTCCGGTGATCCGCTGTTCCCTGTTCCCGACAACTGCCGCGAAGTCTAATCAAACCTGAGATTGAAAAATGGTAGTAAGCGAGGGCAGGCATCCGCTTCGCCACGAAATCCCTGGCAGTCCTGTGAAGATGAACAGAATTTTTAGGCTCTACGGAACCTACTGTGTAAAACTAACCATCAAAATGCCAAGTTAAAAAACTTCTCAGTCTGAAATTATCAAAATTTATGAATCCATCGGCTCTTCGTTTAATTAGCTTCAGCTTATTGTTGATTATGTGATGCCATAATTCTTAATTATCTCTATTGGCCTTGGCTGTTGAGATTATTATTTAATAATAAATCTCTAAGTCAATATTTACAAGATTTAGATTAATTAATTTATTAATTATTTTTTTGACAGTTACTCGAAATTACCCAAGAGGTTGGAGATAAATTATTATAAAAATTCATATTTATATTGAAAGACTGAGCCGATGTTGAGGTAATCTCCTGTCAATAGGAATCAACTTCTTCTTGATGAATGTCAAATTTTGTGAATCTATTCAACATTTCTTAATATATTCACTATTTCATGAGAGGAGTGTATATAATGGCTCTCGGGGTGAAAGCTATAGGGCGCTGCGCGGCAGTCGCTAAGGGATTCCACCAGCGCTAGTAGCTTCACTAACTCTGGCCTGAAGACGGGAGGTTCAAGGACTCCCTTCTCCCTAGCACTTCTCTGGATAACCAATAGATGTTTAACTACTCAGCGTCAAAATTGCCTGGACTTCAATCCTTGTGGGATGAATCTATGGGCGATTCGCGGGTATGTGTAGCCGTTCTTGACGGATCAGTTGATCTATCTCATCCCAGCTTTCAAGGGGCTCAGCTAACTAAGCTGCCTACACTGGTTTCAGATGCTCCTGTGGGGAAGATGGCTAGTCATGGTACTCACATTGCCAGCGTAATTTTTGGGCACCATGGTAGTCCAGTTCAGGGAATTGCCCCCGGTTGTCGTGGGCTGATTGTGCCAGTATTCTCTGATCGTCAGAATCGTTCACTGTTGCAAATAGACCTAGCTCGAGCCATTAATCAGGCAGTTGAACAAGGAGCTAATGTCATAAATATCAGTGGAGGCGAACTCAGTGAATCTGGTGCAGCAGACCCGATTTTAGAAAAGGCTGTCCGTCACTGTCATGAGAATGGTGTTTTAATCATTGCAGCAGCGGGAAATAATGCCTGTGAATGTCTTCATGTTCCGGCAGCTTTGCCCTCGGTACTAGCTGTGGGTGCAATGAATGACCAGGGATTGCCAATCGATTTTAGTAATTGGGGTCAGGCTTACCAAAACCAGGGAATCTTGGCTCCTGGTAAAAACATCTTGGGAGCCATGCTTGGTGGAGGTACCACCCTAAAATTTGGGACTAGCTTTGCGACTCCAATTGTATCTGGGCTGGTAGCACTGTTAATGAGCATCCAGCTCAAACGAGGAGAAAAACCCAATCCTCACTTCATCCGTCAGGCACTGCTTGAAAGTGCCTTACCTTGCCACCCAGATACAGTTCCAGATGCTCGTCGTTGTCTGGCAGGTCGTCTCAACATTCCTGGAGCATATGAGTTGATTACTAAAGGGGAAACACAAGAAATGTCCAATCAGAATTGGGAGGTAGAAAGAATGCAACCCAGTGAAGCCAGTAATTTGGGTTCGGCTGAATCAGTTAATCAGCAGCAAGTCTACGAAACGACGGTTGTCCCCACTGCTAGTTCTGGACAAATGGGAGTCGTTCCCGCTGGCTATAATCAACCGGTTCAGCAAGCCATGCCAGTTCAACAGGGAATGCCCGTTCATTATCAGCAGATGGGAGTCGTTCCCGCTGGCTATAATCAACCGGTTCAGCACGCCATGGCAGTTCAACAGGGAATGCCCGTTGATTATCGGCAGATGGGAGTGGTTCCCGCTGGCCATCATCAACCAGTTCAGCAAGCTATGCCAGTTCAACAGGGAATGCCCGTTGATTATCAGCAGATGGGAGTCGTTCCCGCTGGCCATCATCAACCAGTTCAGCAAGCCATGCCGGTTCAACAGGGAATGCCCGTTGATTATCAGCAGATGGGAGTCGTTCCCGCTGGCCATCATCAACCAGTTCAGCAAGCCATGCCCGTTCATCCAGTTCATCATGGGCAGATGGGAATCGTTCCCGCTGCTCACACTGCACCCATTCAGCAAGCCATGCCACTTCAACAGGGAATGCCGGTTCATTATCAGCAGATGGGTGTCGTTCCCGCTGGCTATAATCAACCGGTTCAGCAAGCCATGGCAGTTCAACAGGGAATGCCAGGTCATTATCAGCAGATGGGTGTCGTTCCCGCTGGCTATAATCAACCGGTTCAGCAAGCCATGGCAGTTCAACAGGGAATGCCAGGTCATTATCAGCAGATGGGAGTCGTTCCCGCTGGCTATAATCAACCGGTTCAACACGCCACGCCCGTTCAACAGGGAATGCCAGGTCATTATCAGCAGATGGGAGTGGTTCCCGCTGGCTATAATCAACCGGTTCAGCAAGCCATGCCAGTTCAACAGGGAATGCCAGGTCATTATCAGCAGATGGGAGTCGTTCCCGCTGGCTATAATCAACCGGTTCAACACGCCACGCCCGTTCAACAGGGAATGCCGGTTCATTATCAGCAGATGGGTGCGGTACCCGCTATAGCTGCTAACACCGTTGCTCCTACTAGGGTTAACCCCAGCGGTGTCCTCCCTTCCATGGGATGTGGCTGTGATAGTGGGTCAAAGGCTTTGGTTTACGCAATCGGCACCATTGGCTATGATTTTGGCACAGAGGCTCGTCAAGATAGCTTTAAGCAGCTGATGCCCTTAGTGGATTCTCAAAACGTTAATATAGCAGTTTCAACTGATACTGCTGTTCCTGCTAATCCATTTGATGTCAGGCAGATGACTAACTATCTTCTGGGTACTCCCGACCTCGACAATGGTGATCTGGATCTAGATCCCCAGAACGACTATGAAGTGAAGCGTGAAGATGGAACAGACAACCTATCAGAAGCTCAATCCCTGATTTGGACATTGAATCTAGAGCTGACCCCCATTTATGCTATTGAGCCGAAAGGTCCATCTGCTCAATTGGTGTACAAGCAATTGAGCAAGTTTCTAGAGGGGCAGGCTTTGGCACAAATTGGGGAGAACTCTTACAACCTAGGATACATCGATAAAGTTTCAGTCCCAGGAATCTTAACAGGTAAAACCGTTCAACTATTCTCTGGTCAAGTTGTTCCTGTACTTGAACTGTATAATCTTCGAGGACTGTACGGTTGGCACATTGAGGTCTTAATTCAAGATGTCATTGACGCAGTTCTGGCAAGCGGCAGCATAGAAGATACAACCCTGTCGGAAGATGAAGTGAGTGAGGCGACCGGTTATGCATTAAGAGCGTTTCTACAACGCATTTACTACGATCTGCGTAATCTTGGTCAAACATCCCAAGAACGTGCTTTCAACTATGCCGCGACCAATGCCTTTCAGTTTGCAGATGCCTTAGTGACTGTACTACAGACTTCGTCGAGTTCAAGTGCTGGGTCTATGCAGCTTGATACCATTGGGGTTGAACGAAGCCCCTTCTGCCGAGTCGATTCAGACTGCTGGGATGTCAAGCTTAAGTTCTTTGACCCAGAAAACGATAGACGAGCCAAAAAAATC
>NZ_JAAHIE010000464.1:0-5880 GCF_010671945.1 Moorena sp. SIO4E2 | reverse complement strand
GTTCGAAAAACCCTGTATCCATGGCTGCGTAAACCTTTGATTGCGTCCCTCCCACAGGCAAACTAGTCAGCGGGATTTGAGATTAGAAACCCATGGCACCAAAAAATTATAAAAATCCCCCAAAGCCGAAAACCCCCTGTCTAATCACCGGGGATGAAGGCTAACAGCGGCTTGACGCGCCGTAAGAAAAATATTTTTCTATTTCCGGAAATTTTACTTTGTGTAGTGTAGACTACTTTAGTAGTTAAAGGTCGATACTAATGATTGTTTTACAGTTCAAGGCAATTGGCAAACAAAAGCAATATTTAGCAATAGAAGAAGCGATGATAACAGCTAAAATTGTTCGCAATAGCTGTATTCGCTATTGGATGGACAATAAAGGTGTTGGGAAATTAGACCTCAACAAATATTGCACTGTCTTAGCTCATCAGTTCCCGTTTGCCAATGAATTGAACTCTATGGTCCCCCTCGCCAGTGCTGAACGAGCATGGTTAGAAGTTACCGTAAGAATAGTGGAGCCTTATTTCATGAGTTTTAACCATGCATCTGCATAGCCTATCGCCTATAAAGGCTCCACTATTCTAAGGTTTCATCTCCGGTCATCAATTGCCCGTTTATACGAAAACTGTAAGAAAAAAGTTTCCGGAAAGAAAGGTTTTCCTAGATTCAAAAAACATTGTCAATCAGTTGAATAAAAGACTTCTGGATGGAAATTATGTCCAGATAAAAAGTCAATCATTTTTAGTGACAAAAAAGGGATTGGAAAACTCAAACTCAAAGGAACATGGAATTTCTGGCGCTTTGACAAAAAGCTAATTAAGAGGGTTAGGATAGTCCGTCGAGCCGATGGTTACTATAGCGCTACGCGCAAGTCAGAAGTCACAAGTCAGAAGACAAAAGTTTACTACAACAGGTTTTCAGCTTTTAGCCATGTCCTAACTTTAATGGGTAGTGCTATATGTTCAGTTTTGCCTTCAGATCGATATCAATGAGTCTGTTCCAGCAACACCGAATAGCAATACTGTACCCTTACCTAGGTTTTATCGAAAAGGGGAAAAGCGTCTAAAGTTCTATCAACGTCGAGTTTCTCGAAAAAAGAAAGGCTCTGGGGAGCATGTCACCTTTGTAATTAGGTAAATAGATCCCCCCTAGCCCCCCTTAAAAAAGGGGGGAATTAGATTCAAAAGTCCCCCTTATTAAGGGAAACGGGGGATCTAAATCAGGGATTAACAAAACTGACATGCACCCAAGGCTCTGCACTAGTCGAAATTGTTCTAATTGTGGTGAAGTAGTTAAAAAATCTCTATCAACTAGAACCCATGTTTGTCAGTGTGCTTGTTCTCTCGACAGAGACCACAACGCTGCAATCAACATCCTAGAAAGAGCCTTAAGTACGGCAGGGCATGTCGGAACTCTGGTCTTAAACGACCCAAACGCTTGGGGAGATTTGGCCTCTACTGTGGCTGGTGCAAACAAGTCATGGGCAAGTCGAGTCGTTGAACCAATAATCCCCGCGTATGCGCGACCGGGGAGTGTCAAATCTCTGAAAAAATTCAGCTTAAACTCAGGCTTGACTAAGAGGTTGTCTGAGAAGTCTCATTTGCTACATCCAAGCCCCCGTTGGTCCCCCAATTCTGGGGGACTTTTAGAAGCAAATTGACTCTTGTTTCCCCCAAAGTTGGGGGGTCAGGGGGGCAAAATTCAGGATCAAAAAACTTTTCAGATATCCTCTAAGGGTTAAGGCTAATTCTTGTAAATGTCTATTATAGTTTAATAATTTAATAAACTTATGAAAACTACCGCTAACTTTATTAATTTATTGGCACGTACAACATCAATCTTGATTGTACTGCTGTTTTGCGCACTCACCCCTCAACCAAGCTATTCTCAAGGTTTACAATCTGTCAACGGTCACGTTGCCGATTCTAATAATAACTCATCTGAAACCCAAAATAGTTCCCAAAATAGTTCAGCCAACGGCTCACGCTTACGATTTATTCCACCAACCGATAGCGCTCCTCGAAAGAGTAATGGGTCTGGTTCACGAGGCTGGTATGAGCAGTTACCCCGTGAATTGGTGACGCTGTTAATTCCCTCACAGAAAGTAGCTGCACAGACGATATCTGGTCATCCTAGATTTTTATGGTATTTGTCCGAGCCTGTAGACGTACCAATAGTATTTACCTTGGTGGACACAGTAGAAAACCAGACAATATTTGAGAAAAGGATTGACTCAGGTCAGGTAGGGATGATCTCAGTAGAACTTCCGGAAAACAGTCCAGAACTGATTGCAAACCCACCAGGACTAGAGGAAGAAAACAGGAAGATATACATGTGGTCTGTTACCCTAGAATGCGATCGCGAAAACCCGCCTAAGACTTCCTATTATAGGAGCTGGATTGAGCGGGTATCACCACCCCCAGAATTAGAGCAAAAGCTAGCAGCAGTTGCTGCAAATACCAACAGCTCCACCTCTGAGTTACTGCATCAACAAGCAATCATCTATGCCGAAGCAGGGGCTTGGTTTGATGCCCTTGATGCCCTTTACCAGGCTCAAGCTGCTAATCCCAATGACTCCTCGATTCGAGCAGATTTTATCGCTCTGCTGGAGCAAGTGGGATTGGGTCGTGTGGTACAGTAGTGGGTCAGTGGGTCACAGAGTTAACACAGAGTATGGGATGTTGCTGGGTTTGTTGTTTTGCGATTCGGCCAAAGCCCGACGCTGCACGAACGCAATATATCTCTAGGAAATGCGATTGACCTACGGTCACGCTACGCGATCGCATTCCTCAAAGACTTGTGTAAAACTGGAACAAAGTAATCACAGACTAGTAGATCATGATCAATTTGGACACTGAGGATCGTAAGCAACTAATCACTCTACTCCGCTTACTTGATTCTTATCGATCGACCGTTTTTGATTATATTCCTCAATCAATTCGGAAAGATTAGCATTTTTTTCCTTCAGAAGCTGCAGGTACTCTTCTTCCATAGCATTGGTAAGTTCAAGATTTCTCATATCTATCGCTAAATTAATCTTAAACTCAGAAAATTTGTTATTAAACGCTGCTGCATTATCATAGCTTTCCGAAGGGTTAGTTGTGGCACTTATGGTGCCGAACAATGTTCCTAATAGACTAATAACAAATATAAAAAAATTGACGATATTTTCGGCTTGTTCATCAGAAACAAATTCTTGAATAAACGAGACCAATAAGTCATTACCTGCCGTAATACCTCCGATAGCCGCTCAAAAAATGGGGATAGTATATTGCAGAACAAAGAAAACGTACAAAAGAAAGTTTGAAAAAGAAATTTGAAAGTCACATCGTCTTTGGATATCCAAGAAAATCTTGTAGTAGTTAGACGAGAAGATATACTTTTTTTCTTTAGGTTTTTGTACCCACACGGTTTTCAATTTATCTTCTGCTAAGAAGGGTTTTGAAAAGTCCCTGGCTGGTAGAGTTCATGTCAGGTGGGCAGTGTCAGACAGATAAGATAAGCTGGGCTTTTCGCCTTTGTAGACACTGCCCACCCTACGATTAATGACTACAGATTAATCACGTTTTGTCTAAACCCGACCCTAAAAAAACCAAGCATAAAACTTTTCTGGCCATGATCTAATATCAAGTCCGGTTGACTAATCATGATATCCCTTCTGGCGTAACAGGTAATAGATAATTGGTAAGCTATCAGCTATCAGCTATCAGCTATCAGCTATCAGCTATCAGCTATCAGCTATCAGCTATCAGCTATCAGCTATCAGCTATCAGCTATCAGCTATCAGCTATCAGCTAATGCGCTACAGATGGTGCTACTTGAGTGGCCATTGGCCAACGGCTGACCACTGACCACTTACCGCTGACCGCTGAAGGCTTACGATTACCGATTACTACCAATCCAGAGACTACTTGGGAGTTGATTAACCGGACTTGATATAACTACTTACATTTACTTGGACTTTAGACAGTAACCGGACACTTAGGGTGAAGATTGATCAAAGTGACAGAAGAGGGATATAACCTTTTGCCTACTTATGAGGTACACAGGATTTTTTCCCTGTTCACTGTTCCCGATTATCTCTTCACTGTTCCCTGTTCCCTGTTCCCTGTTCCCTGTTCCCTAAAATCCCAAAATTATGTACTTCACCCAATTGACACTAGATTCAAACCAATTCACCCATCACCGCTCTGCGCAAAATCTCTGTCACTTCTGTTGCTATTCTGGCATCAAGTTCCACCGCTTCACGATTGAAATCTCTTGGTTCAAGCACTTTTGCTCCCCGTAGCGCCATACTGAAGGTAATCAATTTAGCTGGCTTGAGGGAATCGTCAAGACTAGGCTTAACTAATTTAACTAGCGCGACATAAACCGCTTCGGTTCTGTTCCTAATACTGGTAACTCCGTTGCCGAGTTTTGAGATAATCACTGTTGAGTCAATCACATTCAACAAACCCAACTCTTTAATAGCTAAATCAACTAACCGAGCTGGATCGTTCCCCATTGCTCTGATGATACTTTCGAGACTATCCCACTTAACTCCCGGTAGCTGGCATGGTTCCGGTATGTAATTATGCCAACCCACCATTGAGATCATCCGATTTAAATCATAAGCCGATATAGTATTACTTTCCCATTGAGGGGGTTCAGGGTCAGCAGTTAGAATTATGCTTTTGGTTGTGCTACCAAACAACTGGGGGTACTCAATAAACGGTTTTTCCCCATATCGGCCACGGAAAATCAGGCTATCATTGCCTGTAATCTGTTTCAGCCAATTTTCTAAGTCCATTTGGGGAGCAAAGCGCTTTAACATTGCCCCTAAGCAATTAGAACTTGCTGTATTGTAGTCATAACTAATCACATCTGTGATTAAATCACAGACCGGAATATCCCTTTGATTTCCAGCTTGGTCTGTGCCTCGAATTGTACACTTATCAAGATCGTCATTAGGAGATTTGCTATTAAGGCGAGACACTAGATTAATAATCGGTATAATCTTACTACCACTCCATAATTCGTCATTACTTAGGGCATTTCGTCCCAACCATTTTACCTTGAACTCTTCCTCTACAAAACTACCAACACAGATACAAGCTTCTTTGATGTCTTGATGGAGAAACTCTAACCCTTGCTGATCAATATCTGGAAGTTGCCCCAGATTTGGATAAGGACTGAAAGTATGATCCGCTTTAATTCCAGACACGAGATGTTTACCATCGGGTTTATGGTTCAGGTGGGAGGGATAATCTTTAATTTGCTGTTTGTATGGTGAAGTATCAATACCGAGATATAATAGTTTGGGATTATCTTCAACACCTTCGTCAGCAGCTTGGAGATATTTTTGGTAAACGTTATATTGGCTATAGTTATCTACAGTGATCAAGACTTCAGTCTCGTCAATGTCTAAATTCCACAGCACTGAATCTTCGGTGCTTTTGACCAGTTGCTGATCACAAAATACTTTGAAAAAAATGTCTGGTCGTTGGTCAGCAAACAGTTCTTGAAAATAGGATTCATCGAATTCCATCCCAAAGCTGCCATGGTCATCAGTGATGGCGCTACCCACCAAGTTGTTGAAAATAAGGTCTTTATCCCATGCTTCAACCCGTAATCCTGAAACGACGCCACTGGTTTTTGGATCGATTACCCGACCTAATATCCTAAATATTGCCATACTAAATTCTACGCTCAAAGTCAATAAATGTAGCTGATAACTAATGGATTAACCAAAGGAACAGCCCCTATTTGTTTTATCTACGTATTGATGATATTCCTATATATGATAACACTTAATTTTATTATTTTAAGTTAACACTTTAAAATAATAATAGGTTAATAATATAACCCTTGAAATCGATAAATACCACGGTTACAGTGGTA
>NZ_JAAHIE010000463.1:0-5885 GCF_010671945.1 Moorena sp. SIO4E2 | reverse complement strand
TACCTCTTGCCAATTTACGGGCACGGCATCAAAGGATTAGAAACCATGACCCTGTATTTTGCCATCTATGATCTATTGAGTAGGGATCAAAGGCGGGTTAAGGATTCAGCTCGATGCATACCCAACTGCCAAATTCTTTCCAAGCAAGAAGTCTTGAAGATGTGGTCCAGCTTAGATCCCGATCAGCTTACCGGTGGTGCGATTTGGTATGAAGGACAAATCCACAATACTGAGCGATTATTGCTGTCGTATCTTTTATCTGCCTCTGAGCGCGGTGCAGAAATAGCTAATTATGTCGAAGTTGTGGAATTTATTCAATCTGACAATGTTGTTGTCGGTGTCGAAGCTAAAGATTTAATTAGTGGACAAACAATTAAAGTTCGTGCAAAAACAGTATTAAACGCTTGCGGTCCGTGGATTGTAAAAACCTTGAATCTTTCTAGAGAACAATTCAAGGACTACGATCTTCATGCTTCCAAAGCCTTTAGTTTCATTACACGTCCGCTTACTAAAGATCATGCGGTAGTATTCCCCATCAAACCGATGTACCGCGATCCCCAGGCTATAGTCAATAAAAAGTCAAGTCTTGCCTTTGCAATTCCGTGGCGTGGTTATTCATTGGTGGGGTCTTTGCACTTGCCCTGCGAGGATGATCCCGAACGTGTTTCAATCTCTGAGGAAGAAATTCAAACCTATATTGAGCTGATTAACGAGGGTTATCCCGAAGGAAAGCTGCGCCGTGAAGATGTACATCATGTGTTGTGGGGTATCATACCAGCGGATCGAGAAGGTTCAGCGGCACCTATGAAGCATTACCGCATTTTGGATCATGCCACGGAAGATGGTCTTGAAGGTCTTGTTAGTGTGGTTGGTGTCAAATACACAACCTCCCGTGATGTGGCTCAAAAAACAATAGATCTGGTCTTTCGGAAGCTCGGACAAGTATCACCATTACCACGTACAAAGAATACTCCTTTGTGGGGTGGAGATATTGAATATCTTGATTTGTTCATGAATCAGGCCATTGAGCAAGAGTCAGATCAGTTGAGTCCTGAGGTAGTGCGCAATCTTGTGCGAAAGTACGGTTCAGCTTATCAGCACATATTACGTTACTTAGACGAAAATCCGGCATGGGCACAAGTACTACCAAACAGCGATGTCATCCAAGCGGAAGTTATACACGGGGTTCGTGAAGAGATGGCTGAGAAATTGGTCGATGTTGTTTTTCGGCGGACTGATCTCGGCTCTGCAGGCTATCTAGGTGACGAGCCCCTTCGCCTATGTGCTCAACTGATGGCTCGTGAACTTGGCTGGAATGAAGCCTACACAGAAGCTGAGCTGCGCAACGTGGTAGATTCCTACATTATCCGTCCCAAGACAGAAGTGGTATGCCAACCTTAATTATAGTCTTAGTTAAGTCTTAACTAGATGCTGGTCAGAGGGTAGAAAGATTGATAGAACAAATGAGGGTTAAATGGGAAAAAGCTCGATACTTCGCTTCTTGAGAATTGCGGTAACAACCGCTCTGCTAGTTTATGTTTTTCACAAAGCAGGATTGTTAACGCTTCAAGGATGGCGGAACTTATTTGATACCTTTGCCCATACCAAACTGAATTTTCTGTTGGCATCAATTGTGATCTTACCGATACTTGATTTTGCCAGCTCAGTCAAGTGGTACTTTCTCTCTCGCTCTTGTGGACTTTCAGTCGGTCTATGGCGGCTCTATGCTTACTACGTAATTGGTAAGTTCTTTAGTCTAATCCTACCCAGCAGCATCGGCGGAGATGTGATTAGAATACATGAGCTAGGGCGTTACACAGGACGTTATGCTGATGCTGCAGCTGTCGTATTTGTAGAACGTTTCAGCGGTTTAGCGACCCTAGTGATGCTGGCACTAATTGCAGTAATCGTTAACTTGCAGGTCTTTAATATCCCTTGGCTCACAATTTCCCTTAGTATTGGTATCCTTGGATTAGGCTTTATATGCTGGTTAATTGTTGATGATCGTCCCTTCAATCTCTCCCAGAAAATTTTTGGAGAACGACTGCCTATTTTCAAAAAAATATTTAGTAAGATTGAAAAATTTCGCAATGCTGTACTGCTTTACAAGGATGATTCAGGAGCGCTTGTATGGGCGTTAGTCAACTCGTTAATTTTTTATTTTTTGTCTGTAATCAATGTCTGGGTTAGCGCCTTGACATTTAATGCTGAAATTAACTTTATAAGCACCCTAGTGGCGGTTCCTGTGATCATGTTCATCATGAATCTACCATTTTCTATTGGTGGTATTGGCTTAACGGAATTTGCCTATACTTTTACTCTCGGTCTTTTTGGTGTCAACCCTGCTGTAGCAATTTCGACAACCTTGTTGATGCGATTAAAGACATTTATTGATGCTGGGATTGGTGGTTTGCTTTATCCCTTAGTCAGGTTCGAAAATTCAACAGCAAGAGAATTATCTAAGGAGATTGAGAGGAGTTACAGTAAACAGTCTAAAGATTAGTTATAAATAGTCTTTTTGATGGCTACGTTTGATGGCTACTTTGAGAATAGTTTGAGAGAGAATAGTTTGATAAAATAGGGAAATGTCAAAGCAATCGCCCAAAATTGGTTTCCAGCATGTTACCTCTAAAATAGCCTTGTTTTTGAGCGTTTGTAGTGCATTCAACTGGGGATGTGCAGCAAAATGGAATAGCAAGGGCGTTGATTTACCCTATTCCACCATCAATCCTCAGACTATCCAATTAGATTTACCTGCTGAAGACGATAGATCAGGTGGTTTGATTACGGCGGATGTAGATGATGATGGCAAGAAAGACTTTATTATTACCAAGCCCGGTCAGATCGCAGTTTACAGTCATTCTGGGCAAAAGCTCTGGGGTAGGGAGATCAACCTCCAGGTAACTGGAAAATCTGAGTACCAGGGACTACCTGGATTGCATGGGTCGGGTGTCCAAGCAGCTGACGTGGATGGGGATCAGAAGACGGAGGTCTTGTTTTTAACCAAAGACAATACTATTCATATTATCCAAGGTGACAACGGACAGAGCAAGGGAAGTATAACAATAGAATCTCCACCAGGTACAGAACGTTGGGAGCACTTAGTAGTAGCCAATTTCCGGGGTAAAGGCGATCGCGATTTACTACTTCAGGCCACTAATGCTGAAGGATACCGTAGGGGTCGTTATCTAGCAGCCTATCCCCTAGACAACCTACTCAAAGGTGAAAACCTTGAACCTTTGTGGACTCGAGATGATTTCCTTGCCAATGCTCACAATGGGGCACGGGTGGCAGATCTCGACGGAGATGGCAAAGATGAGGTTTTGGGTGGGACAATAATATCACCATTAGGAGAGCTACTGGTGCGAATTCCAGTAAAAGGTCATATTGACTCCCTGTTTGTGGCTGATGTGCGTCCAGACATCCCAGGATTAGAGGTAGTCGCTCTGGAAGAGGGGGGTGGCAATCGGGTTTTCCTTTATAACCGCGTTCGCGAAGCGGTTCCTTCGGAACATCGCGTCATTTGGAAAACCCACTACAAGCATCAAGAACCACAAAATGCTGCCATTGGTGATTTTGACCCCCAACGACCGGGATTAGAAGTGTGGTGCCGCAGCCGTTACCCGAAACACCAGAAACCCTTTGTCTTTGATGCCCAAGGTCAACTGATTGCTGACTATCAAATGGATGATGTTGCTCCCAAGGGATGGACAGACAAAGGTGTAGAGGTGATCTTCCCGATTGATTGGACAGGAGAGTCGAGGCAATTAGTGGCTGTCAAAGAGCGCCATAAATCAGGAGACGTCGGGATTTTTGATGGCCTGAGTGGGAAATTTCTCCATCGGTTCAAAGAACAGGCGGATCGACTTTACGTTGCTGATGTATCTGGGGATTGGCGGGAAGAAGTGATCGTTCTCAATGGCAATCAGCTGCACATCTACAGCAACCCCCAACCAAATCCCAATCTTGATCGCCCACGGCTATGGACTCAAAACCACTACCGCCGCAGTAAGATGACTTGGAACTACTACAGTCCATAAACTTAAAAACCATGGAAAAAAAGTTAGCTGCTAGGAAAAAATTGATTCTTACGATCATTAAATGCGGCGTTTCCATAGCGCTACTGTCTTGGGCGTTGCGCAAGACCAATCTGCCCGACATTTTCCTAGCTGTGAGTTCTGCCAACATTCCTCTGTTAATGGCAGCGTTTGTGGTCTACTTAGCCAGTTACTACATCAGAGCTAATCGGTGGCGGGTACTGCTTTTGGCTCAGAATGTGAAAGCTACCATCCCTTACTTGTATAAGTCCTACATGGTCAGCATATTCTTCAGTAATTTTTTGCCCTCCACCATTGGTGGGGATGCTGTTAGGGCTTATGATGCCTGGCGGTTGGGAACGAGCAAGTCAGTCGCACTAGCCACTGTGTTTTTGGATCGTTTCCTCGGTTTACTGGGTTTGATGCTGTTTGGCCTCGGGGCGCTGTTTTTCTCTCAGACATTGATCGCCCAGTTACCATTACTTAACCTGTGGGTGATGCTAGGTACGGCAGTAATTATGCTGATACTCTCGATGATTTTCATACCCTCTCAGAAGATTTCAAGCTTTATTAGCAAGATAAAACTACCCTTTTGGCACCCCATAAAAAACAAGGTATTGAATATTATTAAAGCTTTCCTTGCCTTTGGTAACCGCAAACATGCCTTGGCTATGTCTATGGGGTTATCACTGATGGTGCAAATCAGTGTCATCGGTCATTATTACCTAATTGCAAAGGCCCTGGATTTACCGGTTCCCCTTCTTAGTTTCTTTGTCATCATTCCCCTAGTCTCCTTGATCATGGTGTTGCCTGTATCGATCAACGCCATTGGTATCCGTGAAAATGCGTTTGTCTTCTTTTTTGGGGCTTACGACTATAATCTTGCCAGACCCGAAGCCATTGCCTTTGCTTGGCTGGCTTACGGAATCGTGATCATTCAGGGGCTGCTGGGGGGAATTGTGTATGCTTTGCGCAAGTAAAGGCGATTAACTCAGCTCAGGTAAGGTCGTGATCAGGTAATCGGATGATCAGGTAATCAGCTGTAATGGTGATCAATAAACAATAGTCATAGTAATTACCAATTACCAAATATAAATTACCAATTACCAAATATAAATTACCAATTACCAATTACCAATTATGAATTACCAATTACCAAATATAAATTACCAATTACCAAATATAAATTACCAATTACCAATTACCAATTACCAATTACCAATTAATCAAATGCCATCACCAGTAGGACACACATTTGCCGGTATTTGTGGATTTGTTCTGGCACGCCCTCATATAGCTTGGCATCAGGAAACTCGGCTGTTGTTAGGTTCAGTATTGCTAACGAATTTGCCAGACATAGACATTCTGCCTGGATTGCTGCTGCTGGGAAATCCAGGAGCTTTTCACCGTCAGGCCACCCACAGCTTGATAGTAGCCGCCGTAATTGGCATCTTCGTTGCTTGGCTAGTGGGGCGTTGGAGGTTAAATCGGCTCCGGTGGGGAATTTGGGCAGCTCTAGTTTATGGCAGCCATATCATCTTGGATATGCTAGTAGCTGACCCAACAGCACCTTTCGGAGTCCAGGCACTCTGGCCTTTTTCCCTAGAGTATTTTATTTCACCCATTACCATCTTTGCCCGATTTGATTATTTTAATCCAGAATTGGGTATGGTGCGCACCATCCTGAGTATTACCAACGTCTTGGGAATACTTTGGGAAATCGTAGTACTTACACCCTTGCTAGGACTTGCATGGTATGGGTTTGGGAAAACTGACGGCAGAAAACCATTGGCAAGATAGAGGCCAAGGGTGATGGGGTGATCAGGTGATCAGGTGATGGAGACAATA
>NZ_JAAHIE010000462.1:0-5875 GCF_010671945.1 Moorena sp. SIO4E2 | reverse complement strand
TGTAACGGGTCGGAGTCGCTCAGAGTTCAATAGCATATTTGGGCATTTTGTTAATATGCTCCCCATGCGAAGCACTATCAAAGGCGCAGGTAGTTTTACTGAACTGTTAACGCAAGTGCAGCAAACTGTTCTGGAAGCACTAGATCATCAAGATTTTCCTTTTGCACTAATGGTGGAACGATTGCATCCGCAACGAGATTCAAGTTATTCACCAATTATTCAAACGAACTTTATGCTTCAGTCATTTGAACAAGCATATTTGCTGGCTTCTGGTCAAGATGAGACTTCTTTTTCTTGGGGAGATTTAAAATTTATCCCTTATAACCCAGTGCTATTTGAGGGGCAATCTGATTTAGATTTGGAAATGAGCGAAATCAACTCTAAGTTGACAGGAGCATTCAAATACAACACAGACCTGTTTGAACAGAGTACGATTGAGCGAATGCTAAGTCATTTCCAGGCATTGTTGGAGGGTATTGTTGCCGATCCACAACAACCAGTTAGTCGCTTACCACTGCTGACAGTAGCAGAACGACAGCAGCTTTTAGTTGATTGGAATGATACAGCGGTGGGTTATCCTGATGACAAATGTATCCATCAGTTATTTGAAGAGCAGGTAGACAAAACTCCAGATGCAGTAGCAGTAGTATTTGAACAGCAAAAGCTGACCTATTCCCAATTAAACAGCAAAGCCAATCAACTAGCCCATTACTTGCAAGGTTTAGGAGTCAAGGCAGAAACCCTAGTGGGCATCTGTGTAGAGCGTTCAGTGGAGATGGTAGTAGGTTTATTAGCCATACTCAAAGCCGGAGGGGCTTATGTAGCATTAGACCCCAACTATCCCGCTGCGCGGCTAGCTCAGATATTAGAAGACGGGGAGTTAGAGTTAGTGTTAACTGACTCCAACTCCCCGTTTCAGCTACCAGAAACAAAAACACCTGTAGTAGATATCAAGAAAGCAAATACAGTAGAAAGACAAACCAATGTAGTCAGTAATGTCAACCCCCAAAACCTAGCTTATGTATTGTATACCTCTGGTTCTACAGGCCGACCCAAAGGAGTAGCAATTGAACACCGTAGTCCAGTGTCCCTATTACATTGGGCACGAGAAGTGTATAGCCAAGAGGAATTATCAGGAGTATTAGCCTCCACATCCATTTGCTTTGACCTATCAGTATTCGAATTGTTTGTGCCCTTAAGTTGGGGAGGAAAAGTCATATTAGCTGAAAATGCTTTACACCTGCCAGAATTACCAGCAGCAGGAGAAGTAAGCCTAATAAATACAGTACCTTCAGCAGCCAGGGAATTAATCAGAAGCCAAAGTATCCCCAGTGGGGTAAAAACAGTGAATTTGGCAGGAGAGCCACTAGAAAATCAATTGGTGCAAAAACTGTATGAACAAGCAACAATTAAAGCAGTATACAACCTGTATGGGCCAAGTGAAGACACAACTTACTCAACCTATGGGTTAATGGAGAAAGGAGGAAGAGCTGCACCAACCATAGGTAGACCAATAAGCAACACCCAGGTGTATATTCTGGACTCAAAGAATCAACCAGTACCAATAGGAGTAGCAGGAGAACTTCACATAGGAGGAGAAGGACTAGCACGAGGTTACCTGAACAAAGCAGAATTAACAACAGAAAAATTTATCTTTTGGAATGGGAAAAGATTATATAAAACAGGAGATTTAGCACGTTATCAAAGAAATGGTCAAATACAATTCTTAGGGAGACTTGACCATCAAGTTAAAATCAGAGGTTACCGCATCGAAATCGGAGAAATCCAAGCGATATTAAATGAATTTCCCCTAGTCAAAGAAACAGTAGTATTAGCAAGGGAAGATAACTCTGGCAATAAAGGTTTAGTAGCTTATCTAGTGCTAGAAAGTGAAACTCCAGAAGTATCAGAGACAGAACAAATAGATAAAGTGAAACAGTATCTGAAAGAGCAGTTGCCGGAATATATGATACCTAGTAGGTTTGTACTCTTGTCAAAACTGCCTCTGACTCCTAATGGAAAAGTAGACCGTAAGGCATTGCCAGCACCAGATTTATTCAGTAGTCTGTCAACGGAGTATGTAGCTCCAGAAACGGAGACACAGAAGACATTAGCCGAGATTTGGCAAGAAGTGTTGGGTATAGAAAAAGTGGGTACACACGATAACTTCTTTGAGTTGGGAGGACATTCCCTATTAGCCATTCAAGTAATCTCTCGTGTGCGAGCAGCTTTCTCAATAGAACTTAAGCTACGGGACATATTTGAATCACCCACCGTAGCAGGAGTGGCTCAAGCTATTGATCAGGGAAACAATGATACACAGGTTACTAATCAAGTTAAGGACTTAAGGGCTGAAGTAATCTTAGACTCCAAAATTCAGAATCAGTCTGTAGCTTTTAAATATATAAGTGAGCCGAAAAATATCTTTTTGACTGGAGCAACAGGCTTTTTGGGAGTTTATTTACTCTCTGAACTCCTCGAACAAACTAAAGGAAATATATATTGTCTAGTACGTGCAACCTCTTCTGAGCAAGGTAAGCAGAGACTGCAAAGCTCCCTGGAGTCGTATAGCCTATGGAATGAAAGCAAAAGCTCAAGAATTATTCCAGTTATAGGAGAATTGTCGGCTCCACTATTAGGTCTTGACGAACCACAGTTTAACCATCTAGCCAGTCAGGTGGATGTCATTTATCATAATGGCGCTTGGGTAAATTTTGTCTACTCTTACTCAGTTTTGAAGCCAGCTAATGTTCTCGGAACTCAGGAAGTCTTGAGATTGGCTAGCCAAACCAAAATTAAACCCGTACATTTTATCTCTACCATCTCAGTTTTCTCCTCATCTGGCTATTCTGACAAGCAAGTAATTTTTGAATCAGACTCCCTTGACTATAGTCCAGACAACGATGATGGCTACGCTGAAAGTAAATGGGTAGCAGAAAAATTAGTTATGGAAGCTCGTGACCGAAGATTGCCTGTGTGTATATACAGACCAGGGAGAATAACAGGACACAGTCAAACAGGCTTCTGTAATACAGAAGATCTATTTTCTCGAATGATTAAAGGCTGTATCCAGCTAGGAGCAGTGCCAAATCTTGAAGGCGTTTTCAGCGGCATAGTACCTGTAGACTATGTAAGCAAGGCGATTTTTAATATATCACAACAGAAAGAATCTCTAGGAAAGGCTTTTCACATGGTCAATCCTAATGACATCTATGTAAACGAGGCTTTCAACATGATCCGTTCTTGGGGATACCCAATTGAACAGATGGATTATGAAAAGTGGCGAACCAAACTAATTTGTCAAGCAGAAAATAGCAATGAAAATGCATTGTATCCTCTTTTGTCGCTTTTTTCAGAAGAACTACCAGTAAATGCGGAAAAGCAAAGATACGACTGCACAAATACAATACATGGACTAGCTGACACGGGTTTAGTCTGTCCATCCATAGATTCCAAATTATTGAACACCTACTATTCTTATTTTAGGAGTAGCGGCTTATTGAACGCGCCACAGTAGGGCATTCCTTTCCAATAGGCGCACACCAGTCGTGCGCCTTGGAGTTCAATAGATTAACTCTGGGGGGCAACAAGTTGCCCATAAACCTTTTTCTAGCCTACTTATCGCCCCCCAGCCAAACAACCAAAATTCGTAGTCTGATAGTTTAGGGTGTGGAATGTGGGTGTAATTCGATTTTAACTAGCCCAGGGCGATATTTTTACCTTGCTAGCATCAACCAGGTAGGACAGGAAGCTATCTACTAAAGTCTCCATCGTCTCCTGGCTGATTGCAGGCTTAGAAAAGGGGAAATGCAAAAACATTTTTCCCTCAAAAGTTGTAACATAAGCAAGCACAAGACCCCCAAACATGGCTTGTCCTGAAGCAAAACTGATTTCTGAGAGTTCAAATTGACCGTAAACTCTGGGAATGTTTACTCGACCAATATTGGAAATAGACACTGTCTGAGGGGCTTGATCTCGGCGGGTGAGCGCCAACTCGAACATCTTCTTATACATCAACACTCCGCTGAACATATCGCCACGCTTTAAGCCAACTTCCACTTGTTGTCTCACTTCCCGTGCTAATTCCCAGAAGGAGGTATTTGTGTCGAGAGTGTGAAATGACGTTATGGGGCCAACCAGTAAGACCATATTTTCATTGCCGATCACTGGTTTCAAGTGTTTACGCAGATCAACAGGAATCCAACAGGACACATACTTTTTCTTTCCTGATCCGATTTTTATTGCTGTGGCAAATATCAGCGCCGCACATAAAGCACCTTGTACTGTTGTCTTTTCTTGACGGCAACGTAGAATCAGCTCTTTGGTAACCTCCGCATCTAACTGTCTATAAACATTGCCAGTACGGCGTAACTCAAGAGGTACAGTCTTCTCAAAACTCAAGCCTTTTGGTTGGTGCCAAATATTTTTGAATAGAAGTCGTAGCACAAACAACAGCTTGTTGATATTACCCCTGAAGCCTTTTGTTGATGGGGGCAATAACTCATCTACAGGGGGAAGCGTCGGTAAGTTAGGCACTGGCACGACTGGTTCGCCAGAGGCAACTTTCGAGCAGTAGCTCAAGAGTTCTGAATATAACTGGATACTTGATAGAGCGTCCGTGATGGCGTGGTGTATTGTGATAATAAGATGGCTAGCACTGTTTTCACCAAGCTCCTGTTCTTGCACAAGTACAGCTCGCAACAGGACTTCACTACTCTCAATTTGGGTGTTTAATTCTTCAAGAAGGGTTTCTTGCCATTTTCCCTCGTACTCTTTCTCCACAACTCGCAAAGGAATTTTTTTTGCACCAGTTTCAAAACGGAGATTATCCACGTCACCGACGATACGAGAATTAAGCCGAGGGTGATGAGTTTGGACAATATCAAAGGCCTGTCTCACAATTTCTTCATTCAGGGGGCCTAAAATGCGCCCGATAATTACTATATTTAATGAGCTATTCAAGCGATTTACTATTTCCATTACTTGCTCTACAGCACATAGTTTTCTATTATCAATCATTGACATTTTTTATTCCATATCGGTGCTTTGTTACGTACATACAACGAATCTCAGTACAGGACAAAAGGCTTGAAAAGTTGACAAGGGTGGGGTTTGATCAGAATTACCACAGTCATCAGAAACCCCATGAATCAATATAGCGAACAAAAGACAGCGCTCTCCAACCCCATCTGGATTGGCTAGGAGCCAGACTCTCGTTCAAGCGCCATGTTCGCGGCTTTCGCGTAATCATTGTCAAAACTGTCAACCTAAGTCAGCTGGCATTAGGTATGGGATGATTAGCGTTACCGGAGTCGAACTACAAACCCATGCAACGGTTTTTCCGAAAATTTGACATTGATTACACCGTGATCGCGCTTACTGGTGGTGAGTTGGATGCAAATTCCGTGTGGAATGGGTATTGAGTGTAGATCGTACTACCTGGGAGTTTGGCTCTCAGTGCTACAACATCCTGACCTTGGGCATTGTCCATGAAGGGGTAGCCTTTCGAGTACTGTGGTGGATACTCAATAAAAAAGGAAACTCCAACAGCGCTGAGGGGGTGATATGAGCCCTGAAAAGCTTACTATATAAGGCTTTGATGCCAATTCTCTTAGGAAAGATAAACTCCTAAATTGACCCTGCTTTGATTTTATGAAAGCTCAAACCCTTATAACTACGTCCAAGGTCAGCCCAAAACAGCATGTATCTTTCAGGTGCGACCCGTGGCGAATTTAATAATTTAGATGCTGAAAGCGCACCTAAGGTTCTAAACTTTGTCTTGATGCAGTCGCTCATGGGGGGAACCCCCAAGACCGCGCTGCATCGCTTTGTATTGTTCCGGCGGGTCGGGGCATCCCGTGTCGTTAATAATAAA